>JAKIUS010000309.1 GCA_021647445.1 Geopsychrobacter sp.
GGTCCCCTCATCCTCACCATAATACTGAATGATCTCTGGAATCGAAACATCACAGGCGTTGCCGTTACTCGCATAGAACCGCTGACCGATATCCAGATCGTCCAAGACCTGCATGATCAGCGCGCCGACCCCGCCGGAGAGGGCGACCACCGAGATGCTGCCCGGCTTAGGAAAGGTGAAGGTGAAATTACAGTAGGCGTTCAACTCAGGGTCCGAGTTGATGATCCCCTGGCAATTGGGGCCGAACAAGCGGATTCCGTACTTACGCGCGTTGGCCAAAAATTCTTCTTGCAGGCGCGCACCCTCTTCACCCATCTCGCTGAAACCGGCCGAGTTGATGATGACTGCCTTGACCCCCTTCTTGCCACACTCTTCGATGGTCTGCGGGACAAACTGGCTGGGAATAATGACATGGGCCAGATCGATCTCGCCCGGCACATCGGCCAGGGTGGGGTACGCCTTGAGTCCGCAGACCTCGGCCGCCTTGGGATTGATGGGATAGATTTCACCCTTATACCCATACTTCAGCAGGTTGCGGATGATCACGTTGCCGATAGAGAGCTCCTTGGTCGAAGCACCGACCAGAGCCACCGCTTTGGGTTTAAACAGTGGATCAAGCATGATGTTTTCTCTCCTCTAATTGTTCGATAAAGGCTTCAACATTGGTCAGAGTCTGTTCATCTGAGACGCAACGCAGATCGTTGAGATCACCGGAGAGGACCAGGCTCGGGATGCCGGTCTCCTGCTCCAGACGCTGGGGCATGCCATAACGGCTATTGGAATTACAGGGACAGGTCTTGGCATCGTGGTAGATGATACCGTCGATCTTGAATTTTTCGAGCATCTGTTTGATGTAGGTTTCTTTATAATCGTCGGAGCGCACGATAAACAGGCCGAGGTAGGCTCTGGCCATACTGCGCAGCGGTTCGGCCGGATCAAAATCGGGGAAGATCCAACTGCTGCAGTAGGTCGAAACCAGCACGCTGGTCTGTAATTTAGCAAAGAGTTCCGAATGTTGACGCAAGCGCCCCCAGACCGGCATCCCCTCCCAGTAGATACGATACTGTTCGCCCTCGACCGCGCCGATCCCGTTATCGATCCGTCCCTGCAGTTCGGCCAGCAGTTGTTGGTAATAGTCGACCGCCTGCTTTGTGCCGCGCAAGACCACCGCTGGCCCCATGTGGATGGTCGCATCGAAGAAGGTCAGGGGCGCGGGGGCCGCCATCGCCGTCTCAAGCACCTGCCGCCAGAGCTCAGTACATTCACGCGAGAGGGCGACGGTCTCCTGTAGCTTGTGCAGATCGAGCGGTTGCCCGGCGATCTCTTCCAAGGTCGGGATCAACGCCTCAAGCTGACGGCTGACATCATCGACCAGCCCTTCGTTAATATCGGTGAAATTCTTCGGTGAGGTAATACCGATGCAGGGGACATTCAACTCGCGGGCATACCAGGCGAACCAATCCTGCACGTCACGACACTGGTTGGTATTGAACACCAGGACATCGGGCTTAGGCGGCGCTTCGATACCGGGATAGGCCTTAGCCAGAGGCGAGACCCCCTTGAGGTAGGCCCCGATGTCGGCAGTCAGATAAGAGCAGATATCGGGAGAATAGCCGATGCTGTTGGCTTCGGGGATCAGTTCGGTGGCCATGCGCGTCGCACCGAGCATAGCGGCGTGATTCTCGGGAAAGTGTACCGCAAACCCCATGGCGCGCAGCAGTTCCGCCGGGCCTACGCTGGTACACCAGGCGACCTTGCGTTGGTCTGTTTTTGCGGCATCGTTGAGGTCATAGAAGTAGTCGGACATGATCTTCATCATCTGCCCGGTCGATTCGATCTTCTTGCGTTGCGGCTTCTCCTGCGCCATGAACTCCTCCGAACGACTTAATGAATGAGCAAAGTTTAAATTTTATCCAGATCCATTCCGTGCATAGAGCGCCGCGCCTAAGGCTCCGGTCAATTGTGGAAATTTTGGCAACAAGACCGGCCTGCCGATGAGCTCTTCGGCCATCTCGACCAGATAGGGATTGTGTGCGACCACCCCACCGCAGAGCACGACCCGACCGCTTAAGCTATCCATCTCAAGTACCCGCTGAATCATCGAGTAGAAGATGCCTTTGATAATATCGGCGACTGGCTTGCCATGACGGATGTTCTCGAGCACTTCGGTGGCCGAAAAAACGGTGCAGTAACTTCCCAGTTTGAGCATTTCGGTCGCCTGACGCGCCAGGCTATTCATCTCGGCCAGCGGAATATCAAGCCGACTCGACATCTCTTCTAAAAAAGCCCCGGTGCCAGCGGCGCACTTACGATTCATCTTGAAACTGTCGCGCCGCCCGGCGGCATTGAGCTTGATAATCTTGTTGTCCTGGCCGCCGATATCGATGACGGTCAGCGCCTCGGGAAAACTGTGATAACAACCGCGGGAGTGACAACCGATTTCGGTGCGTGTCTGTGCGGTGATAAAGGCGACGTTGTTGCGCCCGTAACCGGTGGCAACGGCGGCGGCGATATCCTTCCGCTCAAAACCCGCTTGTTCCAAAGCCGCATCAAGACACAAGCCCGCTGTCGCAGAAAAATCGATTCCCGATTTTTTTACCGCATGGCCGAGCAACAGGCCCTGAGCGTCGATGACGACGACCTTGGTCCGCGATGCCCCCATATCGAGTCCGACAAAAACCGGTTGTTCCATTTTTTTCATCCCGGGCGCGATAAATCGCGCCCCTACAGGTTATTTAAAGGCCTGAAGGCCGGTGATCTGCTGACCGATGATCAGGGTGTGCATGTCATGGGTGCCCTCGTAGGTGTAGACCGATTCTAAGTTGGCCATGTGACGCATGATGTGATACTCGCCCATGATGCCGTTGGCACCCAAAATGGTACGCGCGGTACTGGCGATATCACGAGCGATGTTGGTGTTGTTCATTTTGGCCATCGAGACCTGGGCCGGGGTGTAGGTGCCGGCGTCCTTGAGCTTGCCGAGTTGAAAGGCGAGCAGTTGTCCCTTGGTCAATTCGGTGACCATCTCGGCCAGCTTCTTCTGCTGCAACTGGGTCGCGGCGATCGGCTTATCGAACTGGATGCGGGTCAGGGCATAATTAAGCGCGATCTGATAGCAGGCCTCGGCGGCGCCCAGAGTTCCCCAGGCGATGCCGTAGCGGGCCTGGGTCAGACAACCGAGCGGACCCTTGATCCCCTTGACGCCGGGCAGCAGGCTCGCCTCTTCATCGACGATGACATCTTCGAGTACCAGCTCGGCGGTTACCGAGGCGCGCAGACTCCACTTACCCTTCATCTGCGGCGCAGAAAATCCAGGGGTATCTGTCGGCACCAGAAAACCGCGAATCCCCTCATCGGTCTGAGCCCAGACCACCGCCACATGAGCAACGCTGCCGTTGGTAATCCACATCTTGGTGCCGTTGATCCGCCACTTACCGCCCGCTTCGCGCACCGCTTTGGTGCGCATACCGGACGGATTGGAGCCAAAATCGGGCTCGGTCAGGCCGAAACAGCCGACCACCTCGCCCGTCGCCATCTTCGGCAACCAGGAGGCTTTCTGGGCCTCACT
>JAKIUS010000310.1 GCA_021647445.1 Geopsychrobacter sp.
ATCTCTGCCTTGATTTCAGCGATGCCCCGCAGGCGAAACTGCTTCATCTTGTACATACCGCAAAAGGTGCAACTGTTCTGGCTGCAACCCAGCGTAATCTGAAAAATCAGACTGCGCGCCTCAGAAGGCGGCCGGAACAACGGCTGACTGTAATCAAAATAGTACATCGACATCACCTACAATCATCTCTAATCACCTCTAGTCACTCCTCAATCACCATCCAGCAAACGACCAAGACCGCCCAACACCGAACCTTCCCCTTTCCTTGCTCCCCCCGCCTTAGGTGCATTGGCGATAATACGATCGGCCAAACGACTGAAGGGCAGACTCTGCATCCAGACCCGACCATGACCGCTCAGAGTCGCAAGACACATCCCCTCGCCACCAAAAAACATACTCTTCAGATTACCGGCGCGTTCGATATTGTAATCGACACTCGGTTCGAAGGCGACCAGACAACCGGTATCAACCCGCAAGGTCTCCCCCTGTAAACGGCGTTCAACAATAGCGCCACCCGCATGAATAAAAGCCATGCCATCACCCTGCAAGCGTTGCAGAATGAACCCTTCACCACCGAAAAAGCCGGTCCCAAGGCGGCGTTGAAAGGCAATGCCCAGGTGGGTACCGTATGCGGCGCAAAGAAAAGCATCCTTCTGGCAGAGGATATCCCCACCTAACTGGGCCAGATTCATCGGGATGATCTTACCCGGATAGGGCGCAGCAAAAGCAACATGTCGCTTGGCTCCACCCTGATTGGTAAAATGGGTCATAAAGAGCGATTCACCTGTCATTACGCGCTTACCAGCACTGAACAGCTTGCTCATAAACCCCTGATCAGCCTGGGAGCCGTCCCCCATGCGCGCCTCAAACTGAATATCCTGTTCCATGTAGTTCATCGCCCCGGCCTCAGCAATCACCGTCTCGCCCGGATCGAGTTCGATCTGAACCATCTGCATATCGTCACCTATAATGGTGTAATCAACTTCGTGACAGCGCATAGAATCTTCTCCTTTGGTTGCAAATAATGGCCACAGTTTATCATGCCAGCCGAAGCCTTGGGAGAGAAAATATTCCCAAGTCGCCCCGCCAGAACAAGAGAGGTAGTATGCTCCTTATAGGTCTCAAAACAAGTAAAAGGATATCCACATGAGACATGCCATGCCCACCACAGGCTGTCTGCTCGGACTGATCCTGCTCGCGTTGAGCGGCTGCGGCAACGTGCCTCTGAGCATCGACCGAACCCCGGAGAACGCTACGGGCCGTACTGAGCAGCAGCTGGTTCGCGCTCATTCCTACCTGCTGGTCAGTGCTAATCCCTATGCCAGCCGTGCCGGCCAACAGATCCTACGCAAGGGCGGTAGTGCCATCGATGCCGCCATCGCTATAAACATGGTCTTAACCCTGGTCGAGCCCCAATCTTCTGGATTGGGCGGCGGTTCTTTCATCCTCTATTGGGATCAACAGGACCAGACTTTACACAGCTACGACGGCCGAGAAACGGCACCCCACAGCGTCGATGCCGACCTTTTCAACTCAGCAGACAAGCCTCTGAGCTTTCAGCAGGCGGTGGCCGGCGGTCGGGCCGTCGGAGTGCCGGGGCTGCTAAAAAACCTCGAACTGGCCCACCAGAAGCATGGCCGCCTGCCCTGGGCGCAACTCTTCGCGCCAGCCATCAAGTTGGCAGAAAATGGCTTTATCGTCAGTCCCCGCTTGAGTAAGTTATTGCAAGGTGATGCCAGGCGCAAGTTGCAACGCAACGCTCAGGCCCGCAATTATTTCTACCCGCACGGAGAACCGCTAACGACCGGACAAAAAGTCAAAAACCCACAACTGGCCGCGACTCTCCGCCTCCTTGCGACACAGGGGAGTAAAGCCTTCTATCAAGGAGAAATCGCCCGCCAGATCACTAAAATTGTGCAGCAGGATGCCAATCCGGGACAACTTAGACGCGCAGACCTCATCAGCTACCGGGCCTTGGAGAGAAAACCGCTCTGCGCCCCCTTTTATGACTATCAGGTCTGCGGCATGGGACCGCCAACCTCGGGCGGACTGACCCTGCTGCAGATGCTGACGTTGCTGCAGGCAACCGGCATCGACAAACAGCAAGCGGCCAATCCACAGGCAATTCATCTCTTCGCCCAAGCCGGTCGACTGGCCTTTGCCGACCGCGCAGCCTATATCGCCGATCCCGATTTTATCCCGGTTCCGGTCCAGGGTCTGCTCGATCCCGACTATCTCAAACGGCGCGCCAGCCTCATCGATCCGCAACATGATTCAGGCCCGGTCACCGCAGGTCACCCCCCGGAACTAAACGGCAATATCTGGTCCTCCGGTTACAACCCCGAGCAACCGGGCACCAGCCATATGTCGATTATCGATCGCTATGGCAATGCCCTCTCTCAGACCGCCAGCATCGAACAGGGCTTCGGTTGCGGCCTGATGGTAGCAGGCTTCCTGCTCAATAACGAACTGACCGACTTCTCCTTCGCCTGGAAGGATCAACAAGGCAAACCTATCGCCAACCGGGTCGAAGGCGGCAAACGTCCGCGCAGCTCCATGGCCCCAACCATGGTCTTCGACCACGAGGGTCGACTCAAAATGGTGATCGGCTCCCCTGGCGGCAGCCGCATTATCCCCTATGTCGCTCAAACGATCGTCTCGACCCTGATCTGGCAGCAGGATATTCAGACCGCTATTAACCAACCTCACTACCTGCATCGTAACGGTGCAATGCTCGAGCTCGAAGCAGACACGGCCCTCGCGGCATACCAGACAGAGCTTATGCGGCGTGGTTATCATATCAGCATGCGTCAACTCAACAGCGGTCTGCACGGAATCTTTGTCGAGCAACATGGCTACAGCGGTGGCGCTGACCCAAGACGCGAAGGGTTGGTCTTGGGGGAATGATTCACACTGTCAACAATCCTTAAAAGATTCTATTTCCCAGTCTCTTATGTCCGCAGATCGATATGATACACTTTAAGGGTGAAGAGCCTGAGGAAATGAAGCCCGGACCAACGAGATACCAGAAAGAGGAGGTTTATCATGAAATTACAGACAAAACTTTTGCTTGGGATAAAGTTTATTATTCTTAGTCTAATACTGTTTGGGCTATTTTCAATATGTGAAACCTGAATATATATGTCGCTCTGTAATAGATTGTCCACAAGCTTATCTGAATCCAGGATGCCAAGGAAATTAATAGAAATATTATCCGACTTTATTTTCAACCACTTCTCTGCAATCTTCACATTTTTGGTATCTGGATTTAAACCGGCAACACGCCATTCAAAAGGCAATCCAGACTGTTTTAAGATAATTGCAGTTTTCAATATAACCTCAAAGCCTTTATAGGCCGAGTCTGAAGTCGTAGTTATAAGGATCAGCTTGCCTTCTCGTTTCTTATCCCATGTTTTCCCATAAAATGCCGGCCGCATTATTTCATTAACAACATGGTAATTACCCTTTGGCGAAAGGACCTTTGTTATACATTTGTCCCAATTAGTCCGCCCTGCTACGTTTTTAGTAATTCTTAAAATTTCCTGTTCGTTTTTTGCCCTCTTT
>JAKIUS010000311.1 GCA_021647445.1 Geopsychrobacter sp.
AAACTCTTGCTCCGGCTCCTTGCTTCTCTGGATTAAGCACAGAGTCAAGTTTGCAACTTTGCAGGCCCGACCCCATTGCCATTCATTGCCATTAGCTTTTGCTGGCACCTCTTCCCAGGTTCGCCCATCACGAAACCGGTCGCTTTCACTTTTCGCACCCTTCTCTCTTTCCGGGTCAACCACTAAAGGATCGAGTTCACACATTTCTCTTCATGAAAAGTGTAGACACGGCCCTGATGCTATCCAGCAATAGATCAACCAACAGCCAACTTCGGTGTGCCATCCCAAGTGCGTCCGGCGAGAAGCCGACCATTCAATTTCTTGGCTCGCTTTACGCCATCGGCACCCCAGCCGCCCCACTGCTTAAAGAAGAACGCAGCCTGTTGCTGCTGACACTGATGCTGAATATTTGAAACCCATTCAGGTTTCATCGGTCTGGCTTGAGCGCCCGATTCACCACCGACAATTACCCAGTGGATTCCGGTCAGGTCAAATGGGCCGACATCTTCCAGCAATGGCTCCATCGACAAAAAACGCACCCTGGCTTCAATTTTCCGAAGGTAATCGATGCGGGGCAGACCATACTCGCAATCTTCTACCGTCACCCCCATCCAGGCATTGTCAGGCACAACTCTTTCAGCAAAATAAGACGCCATTCGCTCCGCACGTTTAGTCAGAATTTGAAAGGTGTGTTGCCGTGCGCGCTTGATGGTAATAAAAATTTTATCTATGTAGGCATCAGGAATATCTTCATGGAACAAGTCACTCATCGAATTAACAAAATAGACCGTCGGCTGTCTACGTTGGAGCGGCTCTTCAAGTCGATGCGATTGGAGGGTTAGAGAAAAGCCATTTTCATAACCCTTGGCCCCCATTGCCTTCAGCCGTTTTGCCATCGCTTCTGCATAACAATGAACGCATCCAGGCGAAACCTTGTTGCAGCCGGTGGTAGGGTTCCAGGTCTGTTCGGTCCATTCAATTGGTGTCTTATTACTCATGGATCATGTCTTTCTTAGTCGTTCTCTTTTGTCAAAATGTACGAATCTGGTTCGGCGTTTATTTGTCATATCCAGGTTTTCAACTTTCCCCTCAGTGAGTAACTCACCAAAAGCCTGCTGAAAATCCCTAATGAACCATCCTGTTTGCTCTAGCATATCGGCCAGCTGTTCTATACCGAAATTTTGTGGAACCCCCGTAAGCTGAGACAACCAAAAACTTTTGACCGCGGATAAAGAGCCCCTATCATCTTTCTCATCGTAGGCTTCAGTCATGAAATCGAACCCCGATTGACCCGTTTTTTCTTCGCTTCTTTCTTGCTTTGTTTTGGCTCGCACTGTCTTCTGAATTAAATCGAGTTTTTCAGAGGCGTCCATGAATACCTCAACCCCTTTCGCATGTCGTGTCAGATAGACAAGGTGATACTTTGTCCTGTTTTTTGCTGGGTCAAGGACCGAAACATATGCAGACCGGGGTTTTCCACCGCCTTTGGGTTGATGATATTTCAAATGCGTCCTGTAGCGCAACAGCAGGTGCGCTTCGCGCTCTTTAGATGTCATCCCCTTAGTATCAGGCACTTCACCAAAGATCGCTTTTATATCGCATTCAAGCCCCTTTTGGCTATGAGCTCGAAGAATAAAATCGTACATGAAATTGATAAGAAATTCTGAATTTTCCCGTTGCAGAAAGGGTTTCAGGGTCGGGATTTCTACAACATTTTTCCATCCTTTGGGGTCAATGAAAAAGAACGTAAAATCTCGCATTCCGCACCAATCTAGAATAGTTGGCCTGAGGTTAAAAAACTCCCCTTGTTTTGCATCAGTCTCAATTATCGCTGGTGTTCTCACATCAAGAAAGTTTGTCAGTTTGTGAAATGATTTTTTATTCTTCTCTATATATAAAGCGCGAAAGTTGACGTTATAGCCCATCTTCAAAAGTGTTTCCTTGCATCGAGCCATTACCTTTAGTGATATTCCGATAGAGGTGTCCATCAGATCATCACAACTCTCCTCCCAAGGCCCAGCAAAACAGTCGACATAGCAAATCGTCCTCTGGTGCTGCCCAACAATCATAAAAAAACGTTCCAGATATGCTTCGAGCAATCTATGTTTTATATATGCCTGCTCTCGCCCTTTGTAATGTGCCAGCATTTCCATCGTTCCCCCGTTTATTTAAAGTCAGACCCACTGAATACTGTAATCTCAGGGTATTCCGGGGGCACTATACTTATTTCAGGAATCCCGGGGTCAAAAGGAATCCCGGGGTCAGGCTTGCAAAGTTGCAAACTACCCTGTGAGGCACCGCAATAAGCAAAAAAATGTTGTTGCGTTATTGCCTTACCATCTCCCCCAAAACAACAAAAGCCACTCTTCAGCATCAAGCTGAAAAACGGCTTTCAAAATCATCTATGTATTGACCCAAGAACACCACATCGAACCCCTCATAACGTGTGTCATTTCAATTAGTTGCTAATGTATACCCGTTTCACAACAAACATGTCAACCAACCGCCACCGCAATCCCGCGCAATTCGTTCAACGGTTTGGAGCGTTTGGTCTGCACGATATCATCGTTGATTTTCAGGATGATGCCCCTGATCAGATCGCTGTTGCTTTCGATGTGCGTCAATACCTTGAGTTCGCTGACCTCTTCAATCACAAAAGAGTGCCACGGGATCAGCCTCTACTGAGAGAATCACCTTGTCACCGCGAATAACCCGAATCGAACGTTCAACGCGTATTATATCAATTTGCACAATTACCCCCTCCCTGAGTCAAAGTTCGCAATCTTGCGGTCACAATCTGTGACCGCAAGATTGTAATCTACTGATTTTAAAAAGGACATTCCCCCGCTCCACTACAAACCTGTCAACCAACCGCCGCCGCAATCCCGCGCAATTCGCTCAACGGTTTTGAGCGTTTGTTCTGCACGATATCATCGTTTATTTTCAGGATAACGCCCCTGATCAAAAATGGGGACAGATTTTTTTTACTATTAAGTGTCGGTGAGCAGTATCATTTTCCGGCATCTCCTAGCCAGCCGGACAGCTGTCAAGTTTTGTCCTTGAAAAGTGGTGTAACATCATTAACTTGGGCAGTCGGGGATTGCTACATTCGGCATCTAAATAAAAAATCCGTCGGGTTGCGACCCGCCAGCAGCGGCAAGAAGTACGGGGTTGTTTTGGCGAAAGTTCTCAGTCATTTGGATTCGGTCAATCGGATGGTTATGCCGGCCGCGCTATTTTTTCCAGTTGCAGGGCGAAGGTCAGATCCAGACCGGCCAGAGGATGATTAGCGTCGAGGGTGACCTCGTCCTCAGCCAGCTTCATGATTTGCATGATCCGCTCTTCACCGTCGGCAAAGGCGAGCGAAAGCTTCTCCCCGACGCGCATCTTCCGCTCGGCCGGAAACTGGCTGCACGGCAGGTGCAACAGATTTTCATCACGACGCGGACCGTAGGCGTCGACCGCTTTAACTTCGATATTGGCGGTACTGCCGAGCTTCATGCCGACAATCGCCCGCTCAAGCGCGGGGAAGATCTCATCCTCACCGATGGTGA
>JAKIUS010000312.1 GCA_021647445.1 Geopsychrobacter sp.
TCGGCTTCATTGGCCAGTCCATGTTCTTTATGCGCTTTTTCGTGCAGTGGCTCTATTCGGAAAAGCACAAACGCAGCCTGATCCCGACCGCTTTCTGGTATTTCAGCCTGGCCGGCAGCTCCCTGCTGCTGGTCTACGCCATCATCCGCCGCGATCCAGTCTTCATGGTCGGTCAATCGACCGGTTTCATCATCTATATCCGCAACCTGCTGCTGATTGCCCGTGAACGGCGTGAAAAACTGGCCGCACAAGAAGCTCAACACACCCCAGACGATAAAATGTAACATTCTGTCCGCGTATACGGAATATTGTGTATTCCTGTCTCGTCGCGCCCGGAGTGGTAATTTCCAGTCCCCCCATAAAAAAATCCTATCTTGCTGATTCAACTCATGTAATCCATTCGATATGCAATTTTGACTCCTTTGGCAACTCCCTTGCAAAAGAGTATACGGACCGCCGCAACAAGACGCGGCACCTGACGACTCGCAAAGACCAAGCAGACCAAAAAGAAGGAGTTCACATCATGGGACGCAAAACCGAAAATGCCAAAAAATTCATCATCTCCTGCCGAGTAAACAATGAAGAGATGGACCAGCTCCAGAATCTGGCTCGCGAGCAGGGTGCAAGCATCTCTGACCTGCTGCGCAAAAGCCTGATTATGCTCCAGGGCAATTCTCAACTGAGTACCTGACCCCTCAAGCGCCGCGACAGCGTAATTCATTCGCTGACATAGATTCCTAAGCGAGAGACAGGTGGCAGGCCCAACCTGCCCCTTCTACGCCAGGCATGGCTGCGTTCACCTTACCGTCCGCCTCTCCGGCAGACGGCCTGTTTTCCCTTGCCCCCGTCCCATTTATTTTGCTAGTCTGCCCGGATATTCTGTAGCAGTTTCAACCCTTTTCGTAAAGCTGGCGGCAATGGACTACAAAGATACGCTCAACCTCCCGAAAACCGACTTTCCCATGCGCGGCAACCTGCCGAAGCGGGAACCTGAAATTCTCAAAAACTGGCAAGCTTCAGGCCTTAACGAACGGATCGATGCCGCTAACTGTGGCCAGAAACCGTTCATCCTGCATGACGGCCCCCCTTATGCCAACGGGCATCTCCACATGGGTCATGCCCTCAATAAACTGCTCAAGGATATCATCATCAAGTCCAAGCGGATGCAGGGACGCTATGCGCCCTATGTCCCCGGCTGGGATTGCCACGGCCTACCTATTGAACTGATGGTCGACAAGAAGCTCGGCAAGAAGAAGCGCGAAATGAGCAAGGCTGACTTCCGTCGCCTGTGCCGTGACTACGCCAAAGAATGGGTACAAATTCAGACCGAAGAGTTCAAACGCCTCGGCATCTTCGGCGACTGGGACCAGCCCTACCTGACCATGTCGAGCAGCTATGAAGCGGCGACCGCGCGCGAACTGGCCAAACTGGCCGAACGCGGCTCACTCTTCAAGGGCAAGAAACCGATCCACTGGTGTTCTTCCTGCGTCACCGCCTTAGCCGAAGCTGAAGTCGAGCATGCCGACCACTGCTCACCCTCGATCTTCGTCAAATTTCCCTACCGCGACGAACTACCATTTGAAGTCGCCGCATTAGGCGACAAACCACTCTCTTTCGTGATCTGGACCACCACCCCCTGGACTATTCCGGCCAACCTGGGGATCTGCCTGAACCCCGAACTTGATTATGTCGCGGTCGACATCGGCAGCGAATATCTGGTAGTCGCCGAGGGGCTCTACCAGAACGTGATGGCGGCTCTCGAGATTGAAGATTCCAAAATCGCCGCAACCTTCAGTAGCAGCATCTTCGAAAAGCGCAATTGTCAGCACCCCTTCTACGATCGCCCCTCACTGATCATGCTCGGTGACCATGTCACCCTCGAAGCAGGAACTGGCTGTGTACATACCGCTCCCGGCCATGGTCAGGACGATTATGTGGTCGGACTGCGTTACGGCCTCGAGATTTACAACCCGGTCGATGACTACGGTCGCTACCGTGAAGATCTTGAATTCTTCGGCAAGATGAAACTCAAAGATGCCAACCAGGCGGTCAACGACAAACTGACTGAGGTCGGCGCCCTGCTGCACTTAAGCGAGATCAATCACAGCTACCCACACTGCTGGCGCTGCAAAAAACCGATCATTTTCCGCGCAACCGAACAATGGTTCATCTCCATGGACGAGCAGAATCTACGCTCAAAGGCGCTCGCCGAGATCGACCGTGTCGAGTGGATTCCGGCCTGGGGTCATGACCGCATCTTCAATATGGTAGCGGGTCGCCCAGACTGGTGCATCAGCCGCCAACGCAGCTGGGGCGTGCCGATCACTATCTGCTACTGCGAAAAATGCGGAGAAGCCCTGGTCGATGGCAAGATCATGCACCATATCGCCGATCAGTTTGAAGAGACGGGCAGCGACATCTGGTTTGAGAAGGAAGCCGCTGAACTGCTCCCTGCAGGGACTAAGTGTCCGGCCTGTCAGCACGACAAATTCACCAAAGAGACAGATATTCTCGATGTCTGGTTCGATTCCGGGGTCTCGCACGCCGCTGTTCTTGAGCATCGTGAAAACCTGCACAGCCCGGCCGACCTCTACCTCGAAGGCTCTGACCAGCATCGTGGCTGGTTCCATTCCAGCCTGCTCGTCTCGGTCGGCACCCGCGATCGCGCACCCTACGAAGCGGTCTTAACCCATGGCTTTGTGCTTGACCATAACGGCCGGCCGATGTCGAAGTCGCAGGGCAACGTCATCGCCCCCGAAGAGATCATCAACAAGTACGGTGCCGAAGTCCTGCGCCTGTGGGTCGCAGCCACCGACTACCGTGACGATATCCGCCTCGGTCAGGAGACCCTGCAACGCCTCTCCGACGCCTACCGGCGCATCCGCAATACCTCTCGTTACCTGCTCGGCAACTTGGCCGGCTTTAATCCGGCAACTGACATAGTCGCCAACGCGGAACTGCTCGAATTGGACCGCTGGGCACTGTCACGACTAGCCGGGCTGGTGCAGAAAGTTGGAACTGCCTACGAAAAGTATGAATTCCACAGTATCTATCATGCGCTGCACAACTTCTGCAGTATCGACCTCTCAGCTTTTTATCTGGATATCCTCAAGGACCGGATCTACACCAGTCCGCAAGAGAGCATCGAATACCGCAGCGCCCGTACCAGTATGTATCTGCTGCTCGATGCTATCACCCGCCTGATAGCTCCGGTACTGACTTTCACCGCCGACGAAATATGGCAGCAGTTGCCAGGTGAGCGAGAGGAGAGTGTACACTTGGCAAGTTTTCCGAAATTACTGGAACAACGCTCTGATTCCGAATTGGAAGAGCGCTACGAACAGTTGCAGAAGATCCGTTCAGAGGTTTCCAAGGTTTTGGAAAAGGCGCGTGCGGAAAAACTGATTGGGCAATCGCTGGAGGCTAAAGTCCGCCTGCAGGTACCAACATCGTTTCAATCTCTGCTGCAAGACTACCAGGAGCAGCTGGCCACCATCTTCATCGTTTCCCAGGTCGAACTGGTTGACGAACTGAGCACAGGGGTCGAGGCC
>JAKIUS010000313.1 GCA_021647445.1 Geopsychrobacter sp.
CGGGATGCGCAGCGCTTTACCCACGGCATCCGGAGCGGTTTTTCCGGTTCGTAAACATAGACCTGGCCGAGACCAGCCATTTTCCCCTCGCGATTACAACGGCCCGCTGCTTGGGCAATGGAATCGAGTCCGGCCATCGCGCGGTAGACCACTGGGAAATCGAGATCAACCCCGGCTTCAACCAGGGTGGTCGAAATCACCCGGCACGGCATGCTCTGCTTCAGCTGTTTGCGGATCTGTTCCAACACCCTCCGTCGGTGTTCGGGATACATATTGGTCGACAGGTGAAAAGCCCCCTCTGGAGTTTGTAACTGCTCAAACAGCGCCCGTGCCTGCGGCTTGGTCGAAACAATGCACAGCACCTGCTCTTCGACATCAACTCGCGCAGCTAAATCCTCATTCGCCAACTTGCCGACGAACTGCACCTGAGTGCGGCGCAACTTTTCATAAAGCTCCTGTGGCGCATCGATAATCTCAGTAATTTCTGGCAACGCCGAACGCAGCTTGCTCTTATCGTCCAGTGCCGGTTGGGTCGCGGTACAAAGCACCACCGTGCAACCATAATGCTCGACCAATTCACGCAAGGCCTCCAGACATGGCTCCAAGTATTCGGTCGGGATCGCCTGCGCTTCATCCAACACAATCACACTACCGGCGATATTGTGCAGCTTGCGACAGCGGGACGGTTTGTTGCTGAATAGCGATTCAAATAACTGCACATTGGTGGTGACCACAAGGGGTGCATCCCAATTTTCTATCGCCAAGCCACGCTGCCTATTGTAGGCAGCCTCTTCCGGCTCATCTTTTTCTTTAAAATTACAATGATGTTCCAGAACCTGCTCACGACCGAAAATATCCTGAAAAACCTTGGCGTTCTGTTCGATGATGGAGGTAAAAGGGATCGCATAAATGATTCGTCGCAAGCCGTTCTTGACTGCATGGTTCAGGGCAAATGACAATGAAGAAAGGGTTTTCCCGCCACCGGTCGGAACCGTCAGAGAGAAGATCTGCGGTAGCAATTCAGCCTTGCGGCGGCACTGTGCAAGAATATCTTGCCGAATCAGGTTCAGCGGTGTTGGCTCAGCCTTCTGGACCAGTTTCGCAAGATAGGAATCGAGTGCTTTTTTCAGGGAATCGGGTTGGCTGTTTTTTGCTGTTGGCCGCTGCTCGGTCCGCTCCGGGGAACAGAATTTTTCTGTATCAAGGAAATCGGCATCAACCAGACAGGAGAAAACCATCCGGGCAAAAAAGCCCAGACTGAACCCGGCATGTTGTCTTGATTCTTTTGTTAAGAATTTGAACGGTGGTAACAACTCGCTCGACAATTCTGTCACTGGCAACTTCACGACATCTTCTGGAACCTTGCCATATTTCAATCGATAATGAAGTTCTGTTTCCTGTGCGCCGCCATCGGGTAGACCGCCATGATGCCCGACAATGGCGTAAGAGAGCAGTAAGCCAAGCCGACCGGCATCCTCTTTCGCCAATTGCGCCCCGAACGAAGAATGATCAACCCGTTTTGAACTGCCCTCAAGTCGGGCCTGAAACGCACCGGTTGCCTTGCCCGCATCGTGAAGCAATCCGGCTGCCCTCCCCCACTCCCCGGCACCAAACACCGCAGCAAACTCTGCTGCCAGTTGCGCCACCCCCCGTAAATGATCCTCCAGCAACTGCCAGTCCGACTTATCCGGATTATCAGTCGAATGTGCGTAGAATGTCTCCTCCATCACCCCTCCCAAAACTCCTCAACAATTTTGTAATACCCCAACTCCGTCCGTCGTGCTTTTTCCTTACCACCGGGCCAGCAGCCTTTGACTTTTCGATATCCTGACCGTAAAACTCAAAATAGCTGCCGTTCTCCAGCACCAGATGAATTTTATATACAGGTCGACCCTGGCCCAGCATCGCGACAACACCGGTAATTTTTTGACCGACAAGCTCTTGAAGATAAGAATTCAGAGACATACAAACCTCCTGCGGCTGATTATCTGACATCAACACTTTACATATCGACAATGACATAATAAGTCACAAACAAAAAGCCGACGACAGGTTTTATGAATCCTGTTGTCGGCTTTTGAGACAGCGTACTGTATTTGGTTTGCATAGACCCCCTGTTTTCAACTCCCCGAACATACAGATACTTTTATGATCTGTCAAAACAGACCCCCTTATCTAATCTACAAACTTGAGCGCAGCAAGCGGCGCCCCTACGGGGTGGTAATAATGGGTTCGCTCCTACGGATGATTGGCTGGGTTTTCTTGAGCGGTTGGTCATTTCATTGGGTTATCGTGGCAATGGCACGCACTTGAGTAAATGCATAGCTCTTGCGTTGATCCGTCTTTCAACCCGTGCGCTAACCGTCGGGGCCGCACAGGCTGGAATTATGAGTGTCGTTTGATTCTTGCTTGATGCAAATCGTGGAAATGGTTGAAATCGACCTCGCATTCTTCTTTGCGTGACCACAATATGCGCCCCTCTCCCCTCATTTAAACCAGAGCGACAAAAATGGTACGTAGGTGATAATCAACACCGAGGCAAGCAGCAGTAAAAAGAAGGGCCAGGTCGATTTGTAGAGGGTCAACACCGGTTCGTCGTAACGGTAGCTGGCGATAAACAGGTTGAGACCGACGGGGGGGGTGATGTAACCGATCTGCCTGTTGGCGAGAAAGATGATGCCGGGATGTAGGGGATCGATGCCGTAGCTGAGGGCGACCGGCAGGATCAGCGGCACCACCAGCACCAGCGCCGAGAAGATATCGAGGATCGCGCCGAGCAGCAGTAAAAAGATATTGAGCAGTAACAGAAAGGTCAGGCGACCCTCGACGTGGGACTGCACATAACTGAACAATTTTGCCGGGATTTCGGCGTCGATCATATAACTGGTCGAGGCGAGGGAGACTCCCAGGATCAGCAGGATGCCACCGACAAGCACCATCGATTGACGCATGATGACCGGCAGCTTGCGCAGGGAGATTTCGCGCAGGATGAAGACTTCGACCAGCAGCACATAACAGGCGGTGACGGCGGCGGCTTCACTAACGGCAAAGTAACCGCTGTAGATTCCACCCAGCACCACAAACGGCAGCGGCAGTTCCCAGATCGATTCACGCAGAGAACTGGTCACTTCGGCGAGGGTGATCTTGCCCCCCAGCTTTTTACCACGTCGCTTGTAGACGACATAGCCGCTTAACAGGACCAGCATCAGGATTCCCGGCAGGGCACTAGCCAAAAACAGTTCATCCAATTGAACATGGATGTCGCCTGCGGCCTGTTGAGCGACAATGCCGTAAAGGATCAGTGGCAACGAAGGGGCAAAGAGCAGGCCCAGACTCCCCGAGGTGGTGATCAGGCCGAGACTGAAGTTTTTGTCATATCCGGCCTGTTCGAGCGCCGGATAAAGGATCGCCCCCAGGGCGATAATCGTGATACCCGAGGCCCCGGTAAAGGCGGTAAAGAAGGCGCAGGCGATGAGCGCCACCACCCCCAGGCCACCGGGGAACCAGCCGAGGAAAGCCCGCGACAACCGCATCAGCCGGCCCG
>JAKIUS010000314.1 GCA_021647445.1 Geopsychrobacter sp.
TATTTGTTGAAACCGGTTGCTCGTGTCTATCGAGTCGTTCCACATTCGGCTCGGACCTCGGTCAAAAATTTCTTTACCAATTTAAGTAGCCCGATTCGTATCATTAATTCCGTACTCCAATTGAAGTTTTCAGATGCAGGCCGAGAATCAACCCGCTTGCTGGTGAATTCGACTCTCGGTGTCGGTGGATTGTTTGACGTTGCTGACAAGTGGGGAAAACTTTCCCGTAAGGATGAAGATTTTGGTCAGACATTAGGTGTATATCATGTTGGGCAAGGTCCTTATATCGTCTTGCCTTTCCTTGGCCCATCAAGTTTGCGTGATGGTGCCGGTCTTATTGTTGATATCTTTTTTGATCCCATGCTTGTTCTGACCAAAAATTGGAGTCTGGCCGATAAGGTTGAATTCGAAGCAGGGCTTATCGTTAATAACCTTTCGTTGGATGATGACAGTTACGAAAAGATTAAACGGGATGCCCTAGAACCTTATCTGTTTATGCGGGCTGCTTATGCACAGTATCGGGTGGCAAAAGTGGCGCAGTAACGCTATACTTAACCTCATCGGTTATTTTTGGCTCTCTGGAGGTTCTTTTATGCGTCGGTTGCTTGTTTTATTCTTAGTGCTTTGTGCGTTTTCTGCTCAGGCGGCATCTCTAACTCCTCAGGCACGGGTTCAGGAAATGGTGGACGGAATTTTTTCCGTCCTTAATAGTGATCTTGCGCCGGAGGTGAAAAAGCGCCAGATTAGTGGTACCGTGCAGAATTATCTGGGGGTCAAGTCCCTTTCTCAAAGAACGCTTGGAGTCTATTGGAAAAAGGCGTCCACAGAAGAATTACACCGCTTTATGGCTCTTTATGTCCAAATTCTTGAACAGACTTATCTGAATCGGGTTGATGATTATTCGGGCGGGAAAGTCGCTTACCTTAAAGAGCGGATTAAGGGTAAGAAAGCGATTCTTGATACTGAATTTGTCTCGGCGCGTCATAAAATTCCTGTTCAGTATAAAATGATCAAAAAAAGTGATACTTGGCAGATCTACGATGTGAAAATCGAGGGGGTCAGTCTGGTTCGGAGTTATCGTTCAAGTTATAACGAAATTTTGCGTAAAGAGGGATTTGAAGGTTTGTTTAAAAGAATGGATGTTAAGCTCAAACAGATGAAAAAGGGTGCCTGAATCCGTATGACAATGTTGGCAGAAGATCTATGTCGGAAGATGAAGTCGTCCTTTCGTTTTTTTCAATATCTCGATGAGACGGAGAAGAAAGTTGTCAGCCAATATGTTGAGTGTTGCGAAATTTCTGCGGGGACGGTGCTCTGGCACGAAGGGGATCACAGCAGTTCCGCAGCTTTTGTCGTTGAAGGGAAGGTTGAGGTAAAGAAACAAACGGAGTTTAAGGGCAAGCATGTCATTGTCGGTATTTATGGGGAAGGTTCCGTGGTCGGTGAACTCTGTCTTCTCTCTGGGGACAAAAGAGCAGTGACAGCAACCGCCTTGACCGATGCCTGGTTATTGAAACTCAGCGCAGAACGTTTTGAAGACTTGCTCGCTGAACACCCGGTCATCGGTGGCAAGCTTCTAAAGGGAATGTTTTTTGCGGTTTCAAGACGTTTACGCAAGTCCTTTGAGCGTTTGGCCGCGATTTTTTGAGAGGTACAGGGGACTCTGGTTGACTAGAGTCAGTGGTGCGGGATCACTGAACTTGTTCTCGGTATATAGAGGTCCGACGGTATTTAGTCCGTTGGGCCTTTTGACGTTATGGGTGGGGACGAACAGTCATAATTGTGCCAGCTAATAGAAATAGTATTTATGTGTGCTAATATTAACGTTCGCGTTTATTTTTCGGTGGACCACCTACCTTCAAGGAAAAATAATGAAAATTGCGACATCTTGGACAACAGATCTCGGTATTGATAGCGTTCTCAATGCTTATGAAAATCTCGTTTCTCAACTTGATACCGAACCGACTTTGATTATCTTATCCTGCTCGGTGGCCTATGATCTCGAAGCGGTGTTGGCGACTCTGCGGACCCATGCCCCCCAGGTCCCATTGAGTGGGGGAACTTCTTGTATGGGGGTTTTGACTCAGGCTGGAGTCCATGCTGAGGATGGCTGTGGTTTGGCGTTGTTTGGTATTTATGATCCTGAAGGCAGTTATGGTGTTGGTGCTACTGTTATTGGTGAAGAGCCGGAGGTGGCCGCTCAGCAGGCAATTCATGCGGCCCTAGAGATGGCGGATTGTCCGGGCGAAGTTCCTGCCATGGTCTGGATGTCAGCGGCTCCCGGCTGTGAAGAATCATTAATCTCTGGAATCGGGGCTGTTCTGGGGGAGGATGTGCCGATTACCGGTGGGAGCTCGGCGGATAACCAGGTGCAGGGCGATTGGAGGCAGTTTGCTAATGATGCCATCTACAGCAATGCCGTGGTTGTGACAGCACTGTTTCCTTCTACAGAGGTAATGTTCGCCTTTCATAGCGGTTATGAACCCACCGATGTTAAGGGAATTGTTACCAAGGCAGGCGGTTTCGAAGCGACTGAAGAAAAAGGAGTCGCAACCAGGGCTGAGGGGCGTATTTTGTGGGAGATCAATGGTCTGCCAGCGGCAGCAGTTTATAATGATTGGAGCAAGGGGCTGATTGAAGATGTTCTTACGACCGGCGGCAATATTTTGGGGCGTACAACCTTGCATCCCCTGGGGCGGATTGCCGGTCATATTGGTGATGTTCCTTATTATCAACTCTCTCATCCTGATGCAGTTACCGAAAATGGCGGTTTGTCACTTTTTTCCAATGTTGCCCCCGGTGATGAACTGGTCCTGATGCATGGTACCATCGACAGCCTGGTCTCCCGCGCCGGCCGGGTGGCATCGTCGGCCTTGGAGACTTACTCCGCGCAACCGGAGGATGTCGCCGGGGCATTGGTTGTTTATTGCGCCGGTTGCATGTTAACGGTCCAGGATCGTTTGAATGAGGTTGTTGACAGTTTGCGCAACGCGCTTCCAGGGGTGCCATTTCTGGGGGTGCATACCTTTGGTGAACAGGGTTGTTTCCTGAGCGGTGAAAATCGTCATGGCAATCTTATGATATCGGTCTTGTTGTTCAGTAAGTGAGGGGTCCGTTTTAAGGATATTGATGAGTATTAAATCTGAACAATTACTTGAAACGCTGCTCGATTTAGAACGTTCTCGCCAGCGTGAGCATGATCTGCGCATCGAGTCGGAGGCTCTTCTCGAAGGGTTGCGCAATCTTGCCGGTGCGCGGGATACGGAGTCGCTTTTTCAGAATCTGGTCAGAGTTCTTCATGTTGTTATCGATTTTGAGGAAGCCTTCATTTTGCAGGCGCAAACAGATGGAACCATGTCGCCGATCGCTTCAACCTCCAGGCAAATGGAGGGTACGACCTGGCCGCTATTGTCGGTCTTTAAACGGGTGTTGGCCGGGCGGCCGGTGGCGACCTTCGATGTTGATCAGGTTCCAGAATGGGCCAGCCAATCCCCCTGCATACGTGCAGATGTTAAATCCGCTTTGCACATAGGTTTGAA
>JAKIUS010000315.1 GCA_021647445.1 Geopsychrobacter sp.
TTATCTCCAATTTTGCCAATGTAATCAATATCACCAGCGTGGTCTAATTCAGGGTCGCTTTCTTCAAATTCAACTTCTGGAAATATTTTTGCAAGTCCATCGTTTACAACAGATTTTTCAAGTAAAAAACCGTCAAACGTTCTTACGATAGTGACTTGATAAATATATTCTTTACAATCTTCGACCGCCTGACGAAAGGCCTCAGGGGTAAAATTGGGCGTCAATGCCTGTTCAGGCACCTCATGCCGAGACGCGATGCGATGCGGCAGCGGGTACCTGAGTTTATCAATCAGCAGCTCGATCCGCTCGACCCCGCGCGCATAAGCGGCATGCGGATCCTCCCCTTCTGCGAGCCGCACATTACACACTACCTTGATCTTCTGGCGCATGTTATCGAAGATCAACAACCCTTCAGTCAGCAAAAAACAGGCATCCCAGTTATCGCTGTCACGCTGATTCTTATCGGGAAGATCCTCGACGAAACGGACCATGTCATAACCGAGATAACCGACCGCCCCCCCAAAGAAACGCGGCAGTCCTTCGACCTCAACTGGCCGATAGGCCTCAAGCAACTCTTGCAACTTAGCGAGAGGATCTTCCGCTTCACCGCTGCATTCAAGCTGATCTCCACTGACAACTTCAAAATATTTATCGCGACAGCGAAAGATGCGCGCCGGGCCGCTCCCCAAAAAAGAATAACGCGCCCATTTCTCGCCCCCCTCGATCGATTCGAGCAGAAACGAGGTCTGTCCATCATCGATTTTACGGAAGGCAGAGACCGGAGTCTCCATATCGGCGAGAATTTCGCGGTAGACTGGAATCAGGTTGCCCTGTTGTGCCAGAGTTTGAAATTCATGTTGGGAAGGGCAATACATTATCGACCTATTGCTGCGAGCAGTCCATTCATGGGACGTCCGAAAGTCTGCTGGTAAAAATAGAAATTTCTACCATTTAAAGCCGCAGATAGTCAAGATTTTGCAAGTTGTTGACCTCAATCCTCAACCGCCTGCGCCGCCAACAAAACCACCTCTTCCAGCGGCAGGCGTTTTTCCGTTTTAGCCAGAAAGCCATTAGCATGAGCAAAACTGACCCGGGGATCATTCTTGATTTTGAGAAAATCGACAACCCGATGATCGCCCAGACGCAGCAATTCCCAGCCCTCACCACGCACTGAAGGGGTGATGCTCATGACAACGGAATCGTCTTCGAGAAAGCGTAGATAAAGCTCCATCGCCAGTTTAGGCGATTTATCAATCTGACAGGTGATCGCCTTGAGGTGCTTTACCTGAACCAGTTGCGCTTCGCTCTTTAATCTTTCGAGACGCTTCATCTTGCGTTCAATCAGACTGAGCATATCCTTCCCCAGCGCCTGCATAAACTCAAAGAGGATATCTTGACGGTTTAAGCCTGCGAGCTTAGAGAAACGCGACAGGATATAACCATCAATCGGCGAAGAGGCAGCGAAGAGCACGCTTGGGTCGATGCCCAGATGCTCGGCTGTCTGGTAGGGGCCGCGCACATCCATCATACTCATTTGCGGATACCAAACAAACATGGACATGGCCGCCTCATGGTGTCCGAGATGCTGCATCACCAGATGAAAAGCACAGGGCAGAGCAGAATCCTGGTGATGATCAAAATTATGTTTTTCCGGGATAAGCTCCATGCCGACATCGACCACGTAGCAATCGGGATCATCCAACTCTGCGCGGGTCGGTTCACGGCGAAAAACCTCGGCATCCCCGAGGACCGCCAACAGGACGCTCACCGCCATAAAGTCATCCTTATGGGCGCTACCCGGGTGGGCAATGATTTTATACATACAGTTTTCCTGACACTTTATCAGTCAAAGCAATCCGGTGAAGCGTACCGCTGCCGGTCTTTTATAGCCACAGCATAGTCGAGAGCGCAAGAAGATGACACCGATACTTTTGACTACAGGCCAAAGACAAAAGCCTCGCCCTGAAATAAACAGGACGAGGCAGGGGAAAAAGTGACGCAATTCAGGGTTTTCGGTTTGAAAGGCTCTGAACTATTTCAGCCAGGCACACATCTTCTCCATCGCAGTCACCACGCGATTACAATGGGCCTGCAAAAATTCACGCCCAAGGGGCTGATCATCCGGCACCAGGGCGGCGGCCTGCAGAGCGGCGGCTCCGTCGAAATCGACATAGGCGAGTCGCAGACTCAGCTCGCTCTCAGGTCGGCCGAAGCAGGTTCCCGGCAAGACGGCGACACCAGTCTCTTCGAGCATCCGGGTACAAAGCTGGGCGCTTGTGGTTATGCCACGTGCGGAGAGGCCAGCGGCCAGCGGAGTGAAATCAGGAAAGGCGTAGAAACCACCATCCAGAGGCGGCAGGGCGAGGCCAAGCCCCGCTAATGCAGCATGAACATGCTCGGCGATGGCTTTGAGTATCCGACGGGAGTGCTTAAGATAAGCTTCCATCGTCTCTCCGCCTTCAAAAGCCCGCACTGCTGCATACTGAATCGGTGCACTGACCGAGGTATAGGTTTCAGAGGCAACGGTCGCCATCGCCTTAACCAACCAGTCAAGCTCTTGCGGCGCAGCAAAGGTCCCGAGTCGCCAGCCACCAGCACCGCACCATTTACTCAGCCCACTGCTGATGATCGTCCCTTCGGGATAGTAACGGGCAATGGAGCGATGACCGCTATCAAACTGCAATTCCCCATAAATTTCATCAGAGAGCATGATAATCCGGTACTTGCGTGCCACCACAGCCAGGGCCTTGAGCTCATCCTCAGAGTAGCTGTAGCCGGTCGGATTATTCGGATAATTAAGGATGACAATACGCGGTTTGGCAGGATCTTCAGCGCAAACCTTCTCCAGTTCATCCGGGGTGAGAAGCCATTTATTCTCTGCGCGCGTTGGCACCCAACGCACCTGACGTCCGACGATTTGAGCCTGCGGGGCATAAGAGACCCAACTCGGGGTCGGAATCACCAGATCCCCGTAATAGACCAGTTGCAAGATGAACATCAACTCTTTGGAACCCGGCCCGATCAGTACATTCTGTGGATGATAGGCCAACCCTTGGGTCCGCTCGATATAACTTACCACCGCCTGTTGCAGGGCAGGCAGGCCACGCACCGGCAGATAATCTTTCTGATGAGCATTGGCCTGTAGCGCCGCAACAACCTCTTGTGGCACCGGGAACGGCGACTGCCCAAGCCCGAGTTTATAGACCTGTTTGCCCTGTGCAATCAGTGTATTGGAGAGCTCATTGATCTCCAGGGTTGCCGAAAGCGGCAGCCCCCGGACATTGAGATTAAGATGCATTTCATGAATTCCATTCGTGCTCATGATCCGTTCCTGTCCTGTCCTGTTATGTCAGACCGCCTTTTGCAGCCTCACCCCATGTTCACTGCTCCAATGCTCCGAATCGGAGATACGGGGCAGTTCCAAACGATACCCGGCAGAATAAACTCCCGCCGCTCTTTGTATTTCGACCACCACCGTGCGCGGCTTCAACACCACAACAATTGCACGCGCCGAAAAGCGTCCGCGCCAATCATG
>JAKIUS010000316.1 GCA_021647445.1 Geopsychrobacter sp.
TGGGGGCTGTCCCGCAGTGGCCTATCACCTTAAAGACGATATCGAGGGGGGCGATCCTGAGTGCCTTGAGCGGTGTGTGACCTCGATTTCTGACACGAAGCAAAAATCTGACGCGGCTTGAGATCCACTTTTACCGCTAGCAGCCTGTCGGATTCTTGTTGTCTTTGCTCATTTCTCTTGATTCTCTCTGCGTCCTCTGCGGTGAAATACTTTAGACGTTTCAGCTGCTCTAAATGGAGACCTTTACCATGATGTTCCAGAATCTTTTCTCACCCCAGAAGCTCGGCAAAGTGACCGTGAAAAACCGAATCTCTTTTCAACCGCATCTAACCAATTTTGCCGAAAAATGTATGCCGAGCGAACGGCACATGTACTATTGGGGAGAACGGGCCAAGGGGGGCGCGGGGCTGATCACTACCGAAGAGATGAGTGTTCACCCGACCGACACCGCCTACGAGAAACTGGTTGAGGCTTTCCATCCCGAAGTGATTCCCGGTTTCCGTAAGATTACCGATTATGTGCATCAGTACGACACCAAGATGTTCTGTCAGCTCAATCATAATGGGCAGCAGTGCGACGGCAGCATTTCACGCCTGCCGGTCTGGGCGCCCTCGGCGGTGCCCGATATCCTCTTTCGCGAGACTCCTAAAGCGATGGAGATCGAGGATATCGAAGAGGTCTGCCGCTACTTCGCGCTCAGTGCCGAGCATGTCCGTCAGGGCGGCTTTGACGGTGTCGAGTTGCAGTTCGGCCACTCCAGTCTGGCACGCCAGTTCCTCTCCCCTTTGACCAATCATCGTCAGGATGAATTCGGCGGCAGCCTCGAAAATCGCATGCGCGCGCCTTTGATGTTTATCGCCGCAGTGCGTAAGACGGTCGGCAACGACTTTACCCTCGGCATCCGCATGTGTGCCGACGAGATGATCCCCGGCGGACTCGACTTGGCACAGGTCCAGGAGATCTGCGGACTCTTCGAGTCGAGCGGGTTGATCGATTTTATCGACCTGTCGATCGCAACATTTTACAATCTCTACCTGGTCGAAGGCTCGATGCACACGCCCCTCGGTTATACCATCCCCCTGGCCGCCGGCATCCGCGAAAAGGTCGATCTACCGATCTTCTGTACAGGACGGATCAACGATCCGACCATGGCCGAAAAGGTTCTGGCTGCTGGTCAGGCCGACATGATCGGCATGTGTCGGGCGCTGATCTGTGATCCCTTTCTACCGAAGAAGGCCGAGGAGGGGCGCCTGGAAGATATCCGCTCCTGTATCGCCTGCAATCAGGGCTGTATCGGGCGCATGGGGATCAACCGTTCCCTCGGTTGCGTCCAGAACCCGGCGGTCGGCTTGGAAAAAAAATGGGGAGAAGGCACCCTGAAGCCGGCGCCACTCAAGAAGAAGGTGATGGTCATCGGTGGCGGTCCAGGGGGCATGTGGGCGGCCAAGATGGCAGGTCGACGTGGCCACGATGTCCGCCTGCTTGATCGTAACGATAGCCTTGGGGGCCAGGTGTTGACCGCGATGAAGGGCGCCGGACGTGACGAGTTCGGGGTGATTATCCGTAACGAGAAGGAGCAGATCGATAAGGCCGGTGTCAAGGTTGAACTGGAGGTTGAGGTAACGGCCGAGTCAGTGCTGGCCGCTGAGGTCGATACGGTTATCGTCGCCAGCGGAAGCAAGCCGAAGTCCCATCCGGTCGGTGGGTCCGATGGACCAGGCGTATGCAATGTCTGGCAGGTGCTCGATCAGGAAGTCGAGGTCGGCGAAAAGGTCTGCCTCATCGATTATGACGGTCATCATCGCGCCACCGCGACGGCTGAATTCCTCGCCGATCAGGGCAAAAAAGTCCATATCATCTGTTCCAGCCTGTTTATCGGCGCAGAACTCGGCCCCACTCAAGATCTCTACCTGACCCGCCAGCGTCTGCTGGCCAAGGGGGTGACCTTTACCCCCGATATTGCGGTGATGGAGGTCTCCGGTGAGATCGGTGAAAAAACCATCAAAGGCTTCAACGTCTACAGCAATATTTGGGACCAGTGGAGCGGCTATGATTCGGTGGTGCTGGCCATGGGCCAGGAGGTCGACGAGGATCTCTATTTTGCCCTCAAGGGCAAGGTCAAAGAGTTGCACCGGATCGGTGATTGTGTGGCCCCGCGCAGGGTCGATATGGCGATCTGGGAAGGCCATGAAGTCGGGAGGAACATCTAATGGCTACCGGGAAATTTCAATCTATCGGGCCACCACCCGAAATCCTGGTCTTTGTCGATCTGCCTGAGGGTGAACTGGACGATTACGGCAAGGGGATTCTGTCAGAAGCTTCCCGTTTGGCGAAAACCCTTTCAGCCGAATGGTCCGTGCTCTGTCTTGCCGATGCCAGTGATGAAGTCATGACAACACTGGCGGCCTATGGAGCCAGAAAACTGATTCTGCTCGAAGGGCCTGAGGACCTGGCCGATTCACTTGAAGTGCAGGGTCGTCTGATCGCTTTGGTTGCCAGTGAAAGAGAGTCTTCACTGATTTTATTACCGCATAACGATCTTGGTGGCTCGCTGGCACCGCTCCTAGCAGCAGAATTGGATGCTGCACTCTTCACCGAAGCGATCGCCTATCGTATCGAGGCGGGCTACCTGAATGTGACCCGGCAACTGCTTGGCGCTCAGGTTGCTGAAGCGAAGATCTGGGACGCTAGCACTCCTCTGGTCTTATCGATTAATCCGCGAGTGCTGAGTAGCGTGGTGTTGCCGGGCATGGCATCCGACCAGGTGCAGGTTGAAAATTGGCCGCTGTCAAGTTCTGTGGTGGCGGGCGCAACCCATATCGTAGAACGGATTCCCGCCGACCCTCAAACCGTCGATGTTTCCGAGGCCGAAGTGTTGGTCAGTGTCGGGCTCGGGTGCAGTGTCCAAGGCTTTACCCAGGTCGAAGAGTTGACCCAATTGATCAACGTATCCCTCGGCGTAACCCGTCCCGCCTACGATCTTGGTTATACCGATTTCGAACGGATGGTCGGCCAGACCGGCAAAACCGTTGCGCCACGCCTCTATCTGGCGCTGGGAATCTCTGGCTCAATGCACCATATCGGCGGAATCAAAGATTCCAAGCGGATCGTCTCGGTCAATATCGATCCCAAGGCACCGATCATTGCCATTTCTGACGAAGCCTTCGTCGCCGATCTGCGCGAGGTGATGCCACTGCTGATCGAGCGGGTCAAGTCGGTTTCAAGAGGTGATGGAGAGACAGGAGGTGCGGCATGAAACGCACATTTGACGCGATTGTTGTCGGTGCGGGTCCGGCCGGTTCATCCGCCGCTTTGACCATGGCCAAGGCCGGACTCAGTGTCGCTCTACTGGAGCGGGGTGCATTTCCGGGTGAAAAGAATATGTTCGGTGGCGTTCTGCATCGCCTGACCGCTCTTGAAGAGTATTTTCCCGACTTCTGGGAACAGGCCCCCTGGGAACGACATATTGTTAAAAAGAATCCCTCCTTTATCCCCCCGGGAGCGAGTTTCA
>JAKIUS010000317.1 GCA_021647445.1 Geopsychrobacter sp.
GCTGCACCTGCTAAACGGATTATTTCGTCCGAACTAAACTCTATGCCGGTAGCTGAACGACTGGAAACCCTGCGCAACAGTCGTGGCAAGGCCAAATATGAAATGCTCCTCGATGCCAAGGATGGCGCCACGTTGACCCCCCTGCTCCATCCTCAAGAAATCTATCTGACAGTGGCCGAAATCGGCCCTGAATTTGCGTCGGAGCTTTTGCTGTTAACCTCAACCGAGCAAATCACAACGCTTATTGATCTCGATTGTTGGGAAGCCGATCACCTTGATGCCAAGTCAACCATGGAGTGGCTAAGCCTATTACTCGAAGCGGGAGGAACCAAGGCGAGCAAAACGATCATCGAGATGGAACCCGAACTCGTTGACCTGATACTGAAAAAATTTATCCGAGGGGTGGCCGGACCAGAGGCATACGACGACGACGATGCCGATAGCAACGCCAATCGCCTAGAGGGTCTCTATGACATCGACTATTGCGATGAGGTCGCGGCAAAGATCGTCGGTGGCCTGCTAGAGATGGTGCATTTTGCGGATGAAAAGGCCTGGATTCAATTGCTCGAACTGGTCCGGAGTGAACTCGATTCGGTGCTCGAAGAAGAGGTCTATCAGTCACGCAATAACCGACTGCTTGACTACGGGTTCATGTCCCCGGCAGAAGCGAAAAGCCTCTACTCGCGCGTTGACCCTGACAATCTATCCCTCGCAACAGACAAGCAGTTTGAAGTCGAATCCAACGGACTGCAAAGCCCAATGGCACTACTGCGTATGGCCCAACCGGGAGGGATTCTCGCCGAAGTATTAAGTGCTGGAATCAACCACCAGCAGGCAACAGAACTTTGCCTGTTGGCCAACCGAAAAATGGCCGCAGACCTCGTCGATTTAAGTCGGGAAGAATCGGTCACAACCGCGTTGTCACAACTCTATGCCGGGCTCAACCTCGGCCTTGAGCATCTGTCACAGAATGACGTTGAGCGAGCGGAAAAGCTCTTTCACGACAGTTATCTCCTGCAAATTTTTCAGGTGGGCCATTCCCTGATCAAAAAATTAGCCGATCGCGGCACGACACTGCTGACAAGCACGGCGGGTCATTTTCTTGATGGCCCCTATTGTCGTTTTATCTCCAGCCTTAATCAGAATCCTCCGGAATTTTTCCGCGGCATCAGAATCGGCGATCCACAACAAGCAGAAGAGATCAGCACCCTTAAACAGTTAAGCGCCATTGAGTCGATCCTGAATCAGATCGAACAGCAGCAACAGCTTTTCAATGAACTGTTTGCAGACAAGCTGGCTCAAGAGAAAAACCTGGACCTTTCTGACTGCAACATCGAAGAGGCAACCGACCTAACCCTTTCGGATCTATTCCTAACCGCCCTAGCGAACCAACTGCTCGGCGGCGAGTTCTCTCCGCAACCACTTGCGGCCTGTGAATTACCTACCCTCTATCGGTTGATAGTCGATAATGGCAGGATCAACCCGACCATGGTCATACAGATTCGCAAACAACTAGAAGACCAACTTCCTGGCGCGAGTGATTTTGCCGACTATGCCCTGGAGATCTGGCAAGAAGAATTCTGTCAGTTGGAAGAGAGCGAAATTGACCCCCGCTTCCTGAGCGGCCTGATTATCAGGCTCTAAAACTGGCAAAAAAGAGCGCTTATTCCAAAAAAATCTCTTCGCAGACAGGTCGCATTCCACTGCGACTGCGATAGAGGTACAGAGCCAGGCAGCGTGAGGACCGATCCTTCAACGAGGTAAAAACAGTGGCAAAATGCTGCAACTTGTCTCCCGAAGGCAGGGCGTCAAGTACACACCTCACCCGATGTTTCACCAGCTCTCGTTCTTGCATAGTTAAATCACAATCAAAAAATGCCGGGGCTTTCCCCGGCACCACCCGCCCCAAAAGGGCATAATCACGTGCCAGAGCTTCGCGCAACCCAGCCGAACCCTCCAGGGTGTCAACAAATTTCTGCAACGCCATAAACTGTTGTGGTAATCCGAGGGGCTCATCAAACAGACCCGCCCCCTGCCACCAGTGTTGCAGCTGTCGAAAAAAATCGACCCGATCACCAAAAACAACTTCTGACTTTTGTAGAAAATGGCAGTAGCGCCCCGCATTACCAAGCAGATCGATCAAACGCCCGACCCGGCGAATCTCTTCGAGTTGCGGATAATCAAGGTCAGGGGTTTTCAAAACCGTATAGGGTGGCGCAGGATCATATTTCAGACCAAACGACTCGGCCTGCTGACGTAGCGGCGCACCGGGGAGCAACTTAACCAGTTCAACCTGCACATGCTGGGGGTTAAGAGCAAAAACTCGCCTTAATGATCCATAGAAATCTGCCGGGTCTTCCCCCGGGAGACCGGCGATCAGGTCGAGATGCAGGTCAATATTTCCCATGTTCAACAACCTGCGCACATTCTCCTCGAGCCTTTTAAGGGAAGAGGTCCTGCCGATCCGCCCCAGGGTCTCAAGACTGGTCGTCTGCACCCCGATTTCAAACTGAAACATATTTTCAGGAACCGTCTTAAGTAACTGCAGGGTCTCTTCATCGAGCAGATCGGCACCGATCTCAAAGTGGAAATGACTCCCTTGATTATGCTCCAGAATAAAGCGGATAATTTCACGAATGCGTGCGGCATGATAATTAAAGGTACGATCAACAAACTTGATTTGTGCGACCTGCTGATCCATCAACAGACCGAGATCTTGCTTTATACGCGGTAGCGAAAAAGACCGGACCTTATCATCCAACGAACTCATACAGAAACTGCAGCCATAGGGACAACCGCGACTACTCTCATAATAGACATAACCACGACTTAGATCAACAAGATCGGCGACAAAGGGTGACGGCATCTGGTCGAGAGATCCAAGCAGACTTTGACCTGCCTGCACAAAACTTTGCCCCGGCAATTGCACCCCCGGGCAGGGGGAGGACTCGCGGTTATGCTGCCAGGCACTTAAAAGATGACGCAGGGGGATTTCACCTTCCCCACAGATCAGCGCATCAACCGTATGCTCTTTAAAAAAATCGGCCGCCTCGAAACTGACTTCGGGTCCACCGAGCACTATGCGCAGACCAGGCTGGGCCAACTTCAACGCATTAACCAGCTCAAGGGTCAGTTGTCGGTTCCAGATATAGACCGAAAAACAGACCACATCGGTCGCACAGGCCGCAATCTGCGCCAGCAAATTCTCCTTGGGTTGATGAACCGTGTACTCACGAATCAATAACTCCCCACAATCGTCACCACAGTAGGCCGCCAGACAGGGGAGCGCGAGGCTCGGATGGATATATTTACTATGGAGAGTCGTTAACAGGGTTCGCATGACGGCAAGAATACAACAACTCGGGAATGACCCGAAGCAGTTTTCAACCGAAGGGGGTTAAAACTTTTTGCATCGACTCCGAGCATGAAAAGATTCGTCATTTTTGATGAAATGTTACCTTGAATTTGTTGTTGTGCTATTCTCCGCGCG
>JAKIUS010000318.1 GCA_021647445.1 Geopsychrobacter sp.
CCTGAGAAGGCCCTGACTCAAGCACGAAAAATGATTCAGGAAGGCGCCGATCTCCTCGATATCGGTGGTGAGAGTACCCGTCCTGGCGCACCTGCGGTTTCGACCCAAGTCGAACAGGATCGTGTGCTACCGGTCATAGAGGCTTTACGTCGTGAGTCGGACATTCCGATCTCCATCGACACTAGCAAGGCGGATGTTGCGGCACAGGCCTTGGCAGTTGGCGCCAATTTTATTAATGACATCAGTGGGTTGCAGTTTGATGGTCAGATGGCAACTGTCGCGGCCTCAAGCGGGGCCGGGATATTCCTGATGCATCCCTCGGGACGCCCCGAGGTCATGCAGCGTCAAACCGTTTATGCTGATTTGCTCGTAGATGTGCTCACTTTTTTACAGAGTGCTGCGGCTAAGGCTGTTGCTGAGGGGGTACCGACAGATGCGGTTGCTATCGATCCCGGCATAGGTTTCGGTAAAGATCTGGAGGGGAATCTTCTGTTGTTGAAGCATCTCGATCGACTCGTTGCCTGTGGTTATCCCGTGCTGCTCGGAACCTCGCGCAAGAGTTTTATCGGTCAGATTCTGCAGCGGAGCGAACCTTCCGAACGTCTGGCCGGCACCCTGGCCAGTGTCGCCCTGGGGGTCGAGCGCGGAGTACAGATTTTTCGCGTTCATGATGTTCGCCCGGCGCGTGAGGCAGCTCTGGTCGCTTGGGCTGTGCGCGAAGGAGTTTCGCCCGTTGCCATAGACTGAGTGCGTCAATGATGATGCCTCCGCCGGTAACGGATGCCCGGATCTGGGATATTTGAATGCCTGAAATACTCGCCAATGTCCGTCTGCTCGACCTGCTCGATATAGGTATCGTTGCCTTTATCATTTATCGGATCATTCTGTTGATCAAGGGCACGCGTGCGGTGCAGATGCTCCTCGGTCTGGCGGTCATCCTGTTGGTTTATGTTGCCTCTCGGGTGGGAGATCTGCATACTCTCAACTGGTTTCTGAGTAATTTTCTCTCCTCGATAATTCTGGTCATCGTCGTTATTTTTCAGAACGATATTCGCCGTGCGCTGATGCATGTCGGTCGTAATCCTTTCTTTGCCGGTTTGACCTATGTCGAGGAGACTGTTGTCCTCGATGAGTTGGTGCAGGCTTGTATCGCCCTCGGCAAAAAACGCATCGGTGCCTTGATTGTTATCGAGCGTGAGAATGGTCTTAAGGATGTCTTAGATGCCGGAACGGCCATCGATGCCCGGATCACCAGTGAGATCATTCAAGCCATTTTCCTGACCTCATCGCCCATTCATGATGGGGCCCTGGTGGTTCAGCAGGGTCGATTAACCCAAGCTGGTTGTTTTCTGCCCCTCAGCCAGAATCTCGATATCAGCAAGTATCTCGGCACGCGTCACCGGGCGGCCATCGGTCTGACTGAGTTACTCGATGCCGTTGCCCTGGTTGTTTCCGAGGAGACCGGTAAGATTTCGGTGGTGGTCAATGGCGGAATTACCCGGGACCTGGATGCTACCGATCTGCGCAAGGTTTTAGGTCGTCTGCTAGAGCCGCGGCGTAAGGGCAAGAAGAAGGGGAAGGGCTAGCGCATGCTTGAACTGGTAACAAAAAATTGGACGCTTAAGCTCCTTTCGCTGGTTTTTGCCCTGTTTCTGTGGATGTTTATCATGGGGGAGCGGCATCTCGAGGTTGGTTATACGGTCCCTTTGGAACTACAGAAAATCCCCAAAAATCTGGTTATTTCAAATCAGGTGCCGAGTCTGATCGACGTGCGGATCAGCGGTCCACGAACCCTGCTCATGAAAGTCAGCCCCAACGATATCAGCATCACCGTCGATCTCTCTGACCTTAAGCCGGGTCTGACCTCTTTTAAGAGGTTGGAGGAACGTTTGAACCTGCCGAGTGGATTGCGCGTGACCCGTTTATCCCCTTCGTTTGTGGATATTCGTCTGGATCGCCGTCGGGAGAAACTGGTGCCGATCAAGGTTGTGCTGGCCGGTGAGCCGGAACCGGGATTTCGTGTTGCCGGGTTAAAGGCGATTCCTGAAAAGGTTGCCGTTGCCGGGGCTGAAAGTGAGATTAAATCGATTTCCGAAGTGATGACCGAACCGATCGATTTAAAGGGAGTTACTGAAGGTTTTTCGCAGATTGTTCCGTTGACTTATGAGCGAACCTATTCGAATTTCGTTGATGATAAAACCGCAGAGATTCATGTTGCAATCGAGGGGGTCGAGTCTGTGGGTGAAGGGGCCGTACCGTCAAGTGAACCTGCCGAGAAGGGGATGAAGTAACCGATGAAGAAACGTTTGTTCGGAACAGATGGGGTCCGTGGTGTCGCTAATGTTTACCCCATGACCACCGAAGTTGCCATGCAATTGGGCCGTGCCGCCGCGCATATTTTCAAGAACGGTGATCGTCGTCATCGCTTGGTGATCGGCAAGGATACACGGTTGTCGGGATATATGATTGAAACCGCTCTGGTCTCGGGTATCTGTTCAATGGGGGTTGACGTGCTGTTGGTCGGTCCCTTGCCGACTCCGGGGATTTCATTTATTACCTCATCGATGCGTGCCGATGCCGGGGTGGTGATCTCCGCATCGCACAATCCCTACCAGGATAACGGCATCAAGTTCTTCAGTCGGGATGGTTTCAAACTGCCGGATGATCTGGAACTGCGCATGGAGGAGTTGATCAGCAGTGGTGAGCTCGACTCCCTGCGACCTATAGCTGATGAGGTCGGCAAGGCCTTTCGTGTCGACGATGCGGTCGGTCGTTATATCGTTTTTCTGAAAAATACCTTCCCGCATGATCTGGATCTGCTAGGACTCAAAATTGTGCTCGATTGCGCCCATGGTGCCGCGTACAAGGTTGCACCGGCGGTCTTTGAGGAGTTGGGAGCCGAGGTGATTTCCCTCGGAATTGAACCAGATGGCAAGAATATTAACGCCGGTTGCGGGTCGCTTCATCCAGAGGTCATGGCGGAATCTGTGCGCCTGCATGGTGCAGATCTGGGGATTGCTCTCGATGGCGATGCCGACCGGGTTATCTTCGTCGATGAGCATGGTGAGGAAGTAGATGGCGATCACATTATGGCGATCTGCGGAACACGTATGCTGGCTGCGGGTACGCTGAACAAGCAGACTCTGGTCGCGACGGTGATGAGCAATATGGGGCTTGAAATCGCGCTAAAAAAAGCCGGTGGGGCAATGCTGCGCACCGCTGTTGGTGATCGTTATGTCGTCGAAGAGATGCGTCGTGGCGGGTATAATCTGGGCGGGGAACAGTCGGGACATATGATCTTTCTCGATCATAACACCACCGGCGATGGCGTTTTGTCGGCTCTACAGGTGCTGGAGATTGTACAACGCAGCGGCAAACGTCTGTCCGAACTGGCACAGGTGATGGAATCGTTGCCGCAGGTGTTGCTCAACGTGCGGGTTAAGCAGCGGACTGATTTGGTCGAAATTCCCGA
>JAKIUS010000319.1 GCA_021647445.1 Geopsychrobacter sp.
CGATCACAATTTCCACCTTCCCCGTCAACCCCGACGAGTGAGAGATGTGCAGCAGATGCAAGGCACAGCCTGAACCTTACCGCAGGCGTAACGCCAGCTACGTCGAGGACCAACGTGAAGGATGTAACGCCGCAGCTGTCGTGCGACTCTCACTCGTGTCGTCCATTGACCCACCAGTTGCGATCCCCATCAAACCACCACTTCGACGAATCGGTATTCCAGATACTGGCGGCCAACTGCCGAGCGGCATCGGTTTTAAGACGCTCAATTGAAAAGGGATACCACTCGTCAGCATAGCGGTTTCCCAAATCCTTATGCTCTTTCAACGCAAGGATCATCTCTAGCTGGTCAGCATCATTGGCAATCAACGCTTCGGGCGTTTGTTTGGCATTGAACTCGATCAACGTCTGCCGGTAGTCATCACCAAAAGGAAGTTGAGCGGCCAAATCATCAACCGCTTTCATTTCATCAACCTTGACATACTTCTTGTTGACGTAGTTCAGATCGCCGGTACGTGCTTCGGGGATATCGTGAAACAAACAGAGCTGCATCACCCGCGCAGCATCGACCTGGCCATCGATCTGCGCCAGCGTATAACCGATAATCGCTGTACGAAAGCTGTGTTCCGCAACCGATTCGGCCCCCGAACCCAAGAACTGGAACCCGGTGCGTGGCGTGCGTTTCAACATCCCGACCTCAAACAGAAAATTAGCTAGATTCTTCATCACTCATCCTTCTCTCGACTTGTCACTCGTCACTCATCACCCATGCCAGATAAACACCACACCCGCCAATATCAACCCTGTTGCCGCCAGACGCGTGCGCCCAAAGGATTCGCCCAGAAACAGAATCCCGATCAACACCCCGACTAGCAGACTCACCTGTCGTAACGGCACCGCGTAACTAACCGGGGAAAGTTGCAGCCCATAACGAAAGGACAAGAAAGAGGCGAGCATCACCGGCCCTGAACAGAGCACCAATCTGGGGCTATGGCGCAATTCACTCAGCACCCGACCGCGATAGCAGGGGCGCAACAGATTAAGGCTCATATACCCGAGCATAAAGAGCACCAGGGTATAGGTAAAGTGATAGGCGCTGTAGCTACTGACTCCCTGCTTATCAAGGATCGCGCCGATCGAATAGCAGAATCCGGCCAGTAATGCGGCCTGCACCGATCGATTGCTCAGATTACGCAAGGGGCGCAACAACTCATCCAAGCGGAAGCACTGCATCTGGATGCTGTAGGCTCCGGCGATAATCAGCAGAATCCCCAAGATCCCGTTGCCCGAAAGTGTTTCCCCTAACAACAACACCCCCCAGATCGGCACATAGAGCATCGAGGTCTGGGCCAGAGGATAGGTCATGGACAGATCCCCCTCGCGGTAGGCTTTGCCGGTTAACCAATGATAGAGCACGAAACAGACCGCCGCACTCCCGGCCAGCAGCAGATAGCGGGGGCTAACAGGCGGAAAAGGCCGCCCGGGCAGTAGCATGGAAAGATTCATCAAGCCAAAGGCGCAGACAAACATCCACCAGATAAACACGGTCTTGTCGCGACTCTGCTTAACCAGCAGGTTCCACAGGGCGTGCATCAGCGCGGAGAAAACAATCAAGACAAGGGCAAGGGTCGACATGGTGGGCATCTTAGCAGGCTCGCGCGCTTAAAAAAAGTCCGATTGACAGCCTAAAGACGGTTGATATGCTTGAAACTGACCTGAACAGAAAGGATCCTCATGAGCCGAACCCGCAGTGAAAAAGATAGTCTCGGCACCATGCAGGTGCCGAATGATGCACTCTACGGTTCCCAGACTGCACGTGCCGTTGAAAATTTCCCTATCTCGGGGCAGCCGATCCCGCGTCCCCTGCTCTATGCCCTGACCCTGATCAAGCAACAAGCGGCGCTGGTAAACGCTGATCTTAAACTGCTTGACCCGACCCGGGCGACGGCGATCAGCCAAGCGGCCGCCGAAATTCTCGCCGGCACACACGACCACCAATTTCCGGTCGATATCTATCAGACCGGCTCAGGCACCAGCAGCAACATGAACGTCAACGAGGTGATTGCACGCCGCGCCAGCCAACTCCTGACGCAAGAAGCGGCCAAATCACTCCATCCCAATGATGAAGTCAATCTGGGTCAATCGAGTAACGACGTCTTCCCCAGCGCCATTCATATCGCCTGCGCCCAGCAAATCCAGGAAAAACTGCTTCCGTCCCTGCAACAGATGGAGAGACTGCTGGCGGCAAAATCAGCAGAATTTACCAAAATCATCAAAATCGGTCGCACCCATCTGCAAGACGCCACGCCGATCACCTTCGGCCAGGTCTTCAGCGGCTATACGCGACAGGTGCAACTCTCCCAGGAGCGGCTGGCCAACGAATCGACGGGACTCTATGAACTTCCCTTAGGAGGAACTGCCGTCGGGACCGGCATCAACACCCACGCCGAATTTGCCGCCCGCACCATCGCCCGTATCGCCAATGAGACGCGTCTGCCGTTTCGTGAAGCGAGCAATCATTTTGAGGCCCAGGCGGCACGCGACGCCTTAGTGGCGGTGAGTGGAGCGCTCAAATCCTGTGCGGTCAGCCTGTCGAAGATCGCCAACGACATCCGCCTGCTCGGCAGCGGTCCGCGCTGTGGCTATGGCGAACTGCAACTTCCGGCGGTACAACCAGGCAGTTCGATCATGCCGGGCAAGGTCAACCCGGTGATGGCCGAAAGCCTGATTCAGGTCTGCGCACGCGTGATCGGCAACGATGCCAGCATCACCCTGTGCGGTTTAGGCGGCTACTTTGAGTTAAACACCATGATGCCGCTCATGGCGGCGGCGATGCTGGAGAGTATCGAACTGTTGAGCCGGGCCATCAGCCTGTTCGGTGATCGCTGCCTGACCGGTCTGCAGGCGGACCGTAAGCGCTGTGCCGAACTGATGGATCAAAGCTTGGCACTAGTCACCTCGCTGGCCCCAGTCATCGGCTATGATCGCGCCGCCGAGCTGGCCAAACAAGCCTTCCATGAAGGGAAAACCATCCGCGAACTGGTGCTGACCGAAAAGGTTCTGCCGGAGGATGAATTGAACAAATTACTCAACCCGGAACGGATGATTTAAGCCCGCGATATAGAGGATTCTCGCGACTCGTTGTCCCTGCACCGGGAAAATTAACACCTTTACCTGAAAGTCTGATAAAGTCAGATTTCCTGTCCTAATTGGGCCTGCTTTCCCACTTGTTTCTTCGCTGGGGTATCGACCATGAACTTGCCCCCAATCTCAAACAGGGCAGAAGAAGAACAGATCTTCGGTCAAAATCTGCTTACAGCGGAAGCCCCTGCCCTAACTCAACAGATGCGTTTTTCCGAGGCACTGAACCAGCTGCGCAAGGGGACAGCCTTCACCTCATCCTCAGTCGACGGTGTCTGCGCCGTTAAAATAAAGGGTTTTGTGCCTCTGGTCTGTACCA
>JAKIUS010000320.1 GCA_021647445.1 Geopsychrobacter sp.
CAGCAGATTACCGACGCGATTGTCGAAAAAGGGCTCAACCGCGTGGTGCTGGCGGCCTGTACGCCGCGGACCCATGAGCCACTGTTCCGTGACACCTGTCGCGAGGCGGGGATCAATCAATACTTCTTCGAATTCGCCAATATCCGCGAGCACTGCGCCTGGGTCCACTCCAAAGACAAGGAGAACGCCACCCAGAAGGCCAAGGATATTATCCGTATGTCGGTGGCGCGCGCCGCTCACCTGCAGCCGTTGCAGGAATTCGAGCTGCCGGTGAATAAGGCCGCCCTGGTGATCGGCGGCGGTCTGGCCGGGATGACCAGCGCCTTAAATATTGCCGAGCAGGGTTTTGAGGTCTACCTGATTGAACAGGATTCAGACTTGGGCGGCATGGCCAGGAAGATCCATTACACCCTCGACGGCATGGATATACAGGGCCACTTAAATGCCCTGGTGCGCAAGGTTTACCGGCATCCCTCGATCCATGTTTCGACCGACGCCAAGATCACCGATGTGACCGGCTATATCGGCAATTTCGTCACCAAGGTCAGCACAGCTGGTCGCAATAAACAGATCGAGCACGGTATCGCCATCGTCGCCACCGGTGCTAAAGAGCACCGCCCTACCGAATATCTTTACGGCAGCGATGAGCGGGTCATGACCCAGTTGGAGCTGGAAGGGGAGATTACCGCCCAGAGCGCACGGGTCAGTGCCGCACAGAGCCTGGTGATGATTCAATGCGTCGGCTGCCGCGATGAAGACCGCAACTACTGCAGCCGGGTCTGTTGCGGAGAGTCGATCAAGAATGCCCTGAAACTCAAAAAACAGAACCCGGCCATCGACATCCACATCCTGTTCCGCGACATGCGAACCTACGGCTTCAAGGAAGATTTCTACCGCGAGGCGGCCGAGCTGGATATCAAGTTCATCCGCTTTGAGCCACAGAACAAACCGCTGGTCGAAGCGGCCGGCGACAAACTAAAAATTACGGTGGCTGATCCGGTGCTGGGACAGAAATTGGAACTGGAAGCCGATCTGCTCGCGCTAGCGGCAGCGGTGGTCCCTGCCGAGAGCAGTAAAGAGATCGGGCGGCTGTTCAAGGTCTCGAACAACGCCGATGGTTTCTTTCAAGAGGCTCATGTCAAACTGCGGCCGGTCGATTTTGCCGCCGACGGGGTCTTTTTGTGCGGCACGGCCCATTATCCAAAACATGTCAACGAAACCATCAGCCAGGCCTTAGGTGCGGCAGGACGCGCAGTCGGCATCCTCTCGGGTGATTCTGTCACCGCCTCAGGCGCGGTGTGCGACGTCAATGAAGAGGCCTGCATCTCCTGCGGCGCCTGTATCACCTGTTGCAGTTACAACGCCATCGAATTTTATGACACCCCGCAGGGGAAAAAAGCGCGGGTCGAAGCGGTACTCTGTAAGGGAGATGGCCTGTGCAACGCCAAGTGCCCGACCGGGGCGATCTATCTGAAACACTATACCGACGATGAGATCTTTGCCCAGATTGACGGCGGGTTCAGCGATTAAGGCCAACTGGGTAGTGAAAATCTGGTAACAGCAAAGGCAAGAGCGTTCACCACAGAGGACACTGAGAGCACAGAGAGAAACCTTTAAAGCATTTTTTGCGAATAGAATAAGGGCGCTGTTTTTATGGGTTTCAACCAGATTGCAGGATCATCAGATTTTCTCCGCGTTCTCCGTGAACTCTGCGGTGAAAAGATTTAAACGAAGTTCATAGCAAAACAATCTTTAGTTCAACCATAAAAAGGAGGTAACCATGGCCGATTTTGAATACAAGCCCAACGTCATCGGATTTTTGTGCACCTGGTGAGCGTACGGGGCTGCGGACCTGTCTGGAGTTTCCAGACAACAATATACAACTGAAACAAAGATTATCCGGGTCATGTGTACCGGCCGGGTCGATCTGGCCTTTGTGCTGCGCGCCTTCACCAATGGTGCGGACGGGGTCTTCATCGGCGGCTGCTGGCCTGGTGAATGTCATTACGTGACCGAGGGCAACTACGATGTGCTGTTCAACGTGCATCTGGGCCGAAAACTGCTCGAACGTATCGGCATCAATCCAAAAAGGCTGAGGCTTGAATGGATTGCCGCCTCCGAAGGGACGCGTTATGCCGAAGTGATGAATGATTTCGGCAAGCAGCTTAAAGAGCTGGGCCCCTTGGGCAAAGGCGAGGGGCTAGAAGCTAAAACCCTGAAACTCAACCTCGAAGCACTGACCAGGCTGCTCCCCTATACCAAGCTGGTCGAACGAGAGCGGCTGCGGGTGCGTTTTACCACCGAGCAGGAATACCAGGATTATTTCGACAGCGATGAGTTCAACCGACTGTTTGAAGAGCTGCTGGCGGACAAACTTGTCATCAGCCAGATCATGCTCCTGCTGCAGAAAAGCCCTCTCTCCGCGCGCGACATTGCGGCGGCGCTGGGACTAAAGCCCTCAGAGGTTTCAAAACATCTCAACAGTTCTTCACGTTTGGGATTTATCAGCTTTGACACAGAACAGAAATGTTTCATGTTGGCGTGATACAAAAATCCGCTCAGAAAAGGGACGACAATGGATATCGCAAAAATCGATCAGATTATAGACCAGCATGGTGGCGAAGCGAGTGCGCTGATCCAGGTATTGCTTGAGATCCAGAGCGAAAACAGATGGCTGCCCAAGGAGGCGTTAACCCGGGTCAGCGAAAAGCTGGCGGTCCCCATGAGCCGTATCCAGCATATCACCACCTTTTATAAGACCTTCAGCCTCACCCCCAAGGGGCGGCATGAAGTTCATGTCTGCGTCGGCACGGCCTGTCATGTGCGTGGCGCACAGAATATTCTCGACACGGTTGAAGAGGTGACCGGTGTCAAGCCGGGCGAAACCGACCCGGATTTAAACTTCAGCGTCGAAACGGTCAGCTGCCTCGGCTGTTGTGCCTTAGGACCGGTGATGGTCGTTGATGGTGAATATCATGGCAACGTGGAGCAGGCCGAGACCGCCAAGGTCTTAAAAAACTGCAGCTGTAGCCAAGACCAGTAAGGGATAGAATTATGGCGAAAATAAATACATCCGCCGAATTGGAGAAGTTACGCAAGGAGATCCTCGCGCAACGGGATCCGAACCAGCCTTGCATCACCCTCTGTTCCGGCAGCGCCTGTCACGCCACTGGATGCGACCCGGTCGCGGCGACCTTGACTCAAGAGTTAGAAGCCCAGGGCTTAACGGCAGAGGTCTCCCTCCGCAGAACCGGTTGTCACGGTTTCTGCGAACAGGGTCCGATTATGGTTATTTATCCGCAAGGGATCTGCTATCTAAAGGTCAAACCTGAAGATATCAGCGAAATTCTTAGCGAGACCATCAAGGGACAGAGGGTTATTGAACGTCTGCTCTATGTCGATCCCAACAGTGGTGAAAAAGCTGTCACCGAAGAGGAGATCCCCTTTTATAAGCAC
>JAKIUS010000321.1 GCA_021647445.1 Geopsychrobacter sp.
GAAGAGATTAATGATATGATCGATCTGGTACACAAGACTCAGGATGATTACGGAGATTTAACTCGGCAACTTTCGATCCTGACCAGAGAGATAGATTTTGTTGTCAATAAAGGCTGTTCTCAGGAGCAACTAAAAGGATTGCATGGTCGTCTGGCTCAATTTGTTCGTCATATTCAACTGCCAGAGAAAGCCTGATCCAAAGGTTCAAAACGTTGTTAAGAAAAGGCCCCGTTAAAACCGGGGCCTTTTCTTTTGCTTCTTTCTCCCCAATTCGGCTACATTCCTTACAATCTTAAATCAGCAGATGGAGAAAATAAATGCCGTACAGCGATGGGCCTCTCGCCCCTGAATATGTTTTTTTTCTGCCCGCAGCAGGCCGCTGTGTGACCGCTGGTGCTGATGAGCACCAGATTGAATTGTCGCAGATCCCCTTGCCGATTGATCGACGAGAGATGGGCGATGAAGATCCCTCTGACAAGCAGATCGGGGTCAGCCTGTATAATTATTTAAGGCGCTTTCCTGATTGTCCCCGTTGCGTCGAGTATGCCCGTCTTTTGCAAGAGGCCTTTCCTTACTATCTGACCGACATCGGTTCGCAGATTATTATGCTCGAAGCGAAGGATGTTGATGCTCCCTATGTCAGGCGGAAAATAAATTATCTAAAAATTCTCGTATTATTGAATCCTGAAAACCCTCAATTACTGCAGAAACTGGGCATCGCTTTTTTCGAGTTGGGGATGATCTATGTTGAACTGATCAACGTTCGTCGTGAGTTCAGCCATGCCATAACCTATCTGCAACGCGCGCTTAAAATTGTTCCACAAGAGACCACCACCCTCAACGTATTGGGTCAACTCAGTTTTATTATGGGGGATTATCCTGCGGTACTGCGGTACTGGCAGGGGGTTGTTGACCTGATTCCTGAATGTGAAGCCAGAGAACAACTCAGTCAAAAACTCGAACGTCTGACCGCTGGTGAACATCCCCCGGCTCCGTTGATAAATGATCTGGAATCGATCGGAATTGCAACGGAGCACTTTGCGGCGAAAGAATATGCTGCAGCTTCTGAAATTATGGATCGTCTGGAGGAGGAGGGGATTATTTCTCAAGAATTGCCCAGCCCCGAATTTTACTATTTTATTGCCCTCTGTCGTGAAAAATGTACTGAAACGGCGGCCGCATTCGAAGCCTACAATAAGGCGCTTGGGATAGATGCCGGGCATCAAGCCTCCATTGAGGCGATTGAGCGCATTACTGCATAATTTTGCGAGGCTGTCGGCCACGTCTAGGCCGGGCGGCAACATTGTCCCACTATCGGAATGTGTCACTGACCTCTTTGTCGGTTGACACACCATGAAAATCGCAGTATATCAGGCGCGTCAGGCTAATTTACGCCTTCAATCGTGAAGGTCAAATCTGGAGGAATCATGAATCCACTCGCTGCAGACTTGAATGAACTTCTTGAAAAGAACAATCCCCATGTTCTGGCTATGCTTTCTGATCTTGGTCGTAATCTCTTTTTCCCCAAAGGGATATTGAGTCAATCGGCGGAGGCGAAAGAGAAGGCGCATAAATTTAATGCCACAATCGGCACAGCGACCGAAAATGGCGGCCCCATGTTTCTTCAGTGCATTCAGGATAAACTTGCAGATTTCAACCCTGCCGATATCTATCCCTATGCACCGCCCGCCGGCAAACCACAATTACGTCAGTTGTGGCGTGACAAAATGCTACAGGAGAATCCTTCTCAGCAGGCGAAGCATTTCAGTATGCCGATTGTGACCAATGCATTGACCCATGGTCTGGCGATCATTGCCGATCTGTTTGTTGATGAAGGGGATCATCTGGTTTTGCCCGACATGATGTGGGGCAACTACAATCTGACCTTTGCAACACGCCGTAAAGCCGCAGTACGTAAATATAATACCTTTACCGATGCCGGTGGTTTTGACGTTGAAGCCTTCAAAGCATGTCTGAATCAGAGCGCTGAAGAAAAAGGTAAGGCCGTTGTTATCTTGAACTTCCCGAACAACCCCAGTGGCTACACGCCGACAGTCGCCGAAGGGGATGCGTTGATCGCGGTGATCAAGGAGCAGGCTGAAGCGGGCTGCAATATCGTTGTGGTTACAGATGACGCTTACTTCGGCCTATTTTATGAGGATTCGTTAAAGGAATCGCTGTTCGGTAAACTGGCCAATATTCATCCTCGTGTCTTCAGCATCAAACTTGATGGTGCGACCAAAGAGGAATTTGTCTGGGGCTTCCGCACCGGGTTCATTACCTTTGCCGATGGTCATAGCGAAGCCAATGAACAGGTATTGACCGCCATCGAAAAGAAAGTGCTGGGGATCATTCGCGGCACCATTTCCAACTGCCCGCATCCTTCCCAGACCTTTGTTATTGAAGCGTTGAAATCTGCCGATTTCGGTGTACAGAAACAACAGAAATTTGAAGTATTAAAGGGCAGGGCGCTGCGGGTTAAAGAGGTTTTGGATGACGAGCGCTTTGCGGCTTCCTGGAGTTATTACCCCTTTAACTCAGGCTATTTCATGTGCTTGAAGTTAAAGAGAGTCAACGCCGAAACCCTGCGCCTCCACCTGCTCGATAAGTACGGCGTCGGCGCCATCTCCATCAATAAGACTGATTTGCGCATCGCCTTCTCCTGTATTGCTGAGACGGATATCAGCGAACTGTTCGAGTTGATCTATCAAGCGGAATCTGATCTGGCCGGATAATCTCATCGGCTATAATCCATAAACCTTTAAAAGACGGTCTGCCTTGAAAAAGCAGGCCGTCTTTTCTTGTTTTTGATATTCTATTTTTATGAACAAATCCGAACATTTTCTAACCACTTTGGGAGCTGAGCCCGCCCGCCTGTTGACGGAGTTGCTTAGCATGTTCCCCCGCACCCAGACTGTCGCCTGGCTGGTGGGCGGCGCGGTGCGTGATCTGTTAAACGCTGAGACTCCCGATGATTTTGATATCGCCTTTGCTGAAGATTTAACCCCGCTGGTCAAATTATGGGCGCGCCGCAATAACGGGCACTGGTTCTGGCTGGATAAACAGCGGAATCAAAGTCGAGTGGTCTTTGTCGCGGCGGGTCTGCAATTTGATTTTTCCGCCTTGCGTGCCGCAGATATTTCTTCAGATCTTAAATTACGCGATTTCACACTCAATGCCATGGCGCTGCCATTGAGTGTCGATCCCCCCATAAACGGCCTTATCGACCCCTTAGACGGCCAGAACGCACTCAAGGATGGGCTGCTTAAGGGCTGTAGCCCCGGCGTCTTTCTGGATGATCCATTGCGGGTGCTTAAGGGCGTTCGCCATGTCGCCGAACGGGGTTGGCAGGTTGAACCAAAGACGGCTCGCCTGTTTGTCGAGGCGGCACCGGGCTTGATCTCGGTGGCTGGCGAACGGATAAAATCGGAACGCAGCAAGATTCGTGGC
>JAKIUS010000322.1 GCA_021647445.1 Geopsychrobacter sp.
TCGGTGAGTTTCCCTTCAAGGCCGTAACCAACTTCGATACGGATCTTGTGCTCAGCCTTGGCGATGAGTAGCAGGGCACCGTTGTCCTTACCCTTTTGACCGATCTTCCACTTGTCGACAACCCGCAGGCTGTAGTCTTCGAGGCTGTCCCCTTCGAGGGAATCGATGGTCAATACCACCAGTTGAGTCGAATCACTCGCCTCGAAGCTGCGCAGAAAACTTTCAATTTTCAATTCAGTTTGCGCAGAGATGACCCCGGCACGATCGTTGACATAACCGTCGAGTTTCGGGACCTCAAGGGCCAACAGGTTCAGCGGCAGCAGTAGAATCAGCAGAGAGAAGAGGCTGATGTGGAACAGAGGCCGCCTCAAAACTTGATCTTGGGTGCTTTTTCGGCACCCGCCTCGGCTTTAAAAGGTTCCTTGCGCTCGAGATTGAGCAGATAGTTATTGGTCAGGTTGTTGGGAAAGGTGCGGATGGAACCATTAAAAATCTGTACCGCTTTGTTGTAGCGTTGACGCGCGACATTGATGCGATTTTCTGTCCCTTCGAGTTGATGCTGGAGGTCGAGAAAATTTTGATTGGCCTTGAGGTCCGGGTAGCGTTCAGCGACGACCAACAATCGCGACAATGCACCCGACAAAGCCCCTTGAGCCTGCTGGTATTTTTGCAGGGCCGCCGGGTTGGCAAGATCGCCAGTATTGATCTGGGTCTTGCCGATGCTGGCTCGCGCATTGGTGACCGCTTGTAAGGTCTCTTTTTCATGAGAAGCATAACCCTTAACCGTTTCGACCAAGTTCGGAATCAGATCGGTGCGTCGCTGATAGGTCGCTTCGACATCCGCCCAGGCAGCGAAGACTGCTTCCTCGTTCTTTTGAATCTGGTTGTAACCGCAACCGTTCAAGGCGGAGAGGGCGACTAAAGCAGTAAGCAGAAAGAGCGTCAAACGTTTCAGCATGGCAAGAAAAATCCTTTGTCTTTAGTAAAATGAACGTCTCTTATGGAGTACCTCAAGCAATGTGATCAACATAGCCCCCTAATCCGTCGCTTGTAAAGAGAACTCGGGAGAAAATGCCCTTTAAGCGACAGGATAATTGTTGTTTAAGCGCGCGTCAGCAGGCTTATGCGACTTGACAGCAGTTGAGTAACGGATAGAGTTAAAACTTACAAATCAGGCTTCATGTATTGGTATATTCTCGTCAAGATGGGAATGAGAGGCGCAGCATGCTACTGAAGAGTATTCAAAGCAAAATCGGTGGAACATTAGTCATTATTCTGTTGCTGACTCTTGGGTTCAGTTTCACTTTTATCGCATTTCAGTCACAGAGTCTGTTGCAGGCTCAGCAGGTAAAAGCACTTGCCTCTGCCCATGAAGCTGCTCTTAATCAGGTGCGAACCCTGTATGAAAGTCTGGAGGTCGGAACCGGTGGATCTCTTGAAAGAGGAGAGATGGAGGTGTTTGTTGAGTTATTGACTGGACTCGGGGCCATTCCCGGCGTTTTGGAAGTTGGTTTGACCAGTCCTACCGGCAAGATTCTCTTTTCGAGCAAACAGGAACGGATCGATAGGCAGCATCCTGAAATTGCACCCAAGGGGGGGAGCCAGGAGGTATCCATCGAGAAAGAGACGTCTCAGAATTTTTTTATGGCCAAGGGGCAGAAGTTTCAGACGCGTTGTCTTGAATGCCACGATGACGCTCAAATTGGGGATTTGGCCGGTATTCTTTATGTCGATTACAGCTTAGAGAAATTACAGCAGGAGGCGGCACGCCAGCAGAAAACCCTTGCTGTGGCCAGCAGCAAGAGCCTGAGAAATAACCTGCTGATGGCGATTTTCAGTATGATCGTTACCTGGCTGGCGCTGTTCATTCTTTTGCGTAAATTGATTGTCATGCCGGTCGGGCGGGTTAAGCACGTGTTGCAGGAGATCGGACGCGGTCATCTGGATAATCGATTGTGCCTTTCCCAACAGGATGAATTGGGGGATGTGGCTCGTACCCTCGATGAATTGTCGGATAGTTTGCAGAGTGAAGTCGTTTCTCCCTTGAAACAGTTGGCCGCCGGGGAACTGACGTTCAGCGTAGAACCGCGTGATGAGCAGGATGTCCTGCGCCAGGCGATCAAGCAGTTAGGGATCGATCTAAGCCAGATGATTGGTGAAATCAAGACAGCTAGTGCGCAGATTGAAAGTGGCAGTTCGCAGGTCTCTGATTCCGCGCAATCCCTGTCACAGGGCTCCACAGAATCTGCCGCTTCCTTGGAGGAGATCAGCAGTTCAATGGCGGTGATCGGCAACCAGACCTCTCAGAGTGCCGAGAATGCCAACCAGGCGAATAAACTTGCTTCTGAAGCGCGAAGTGCGGCCAGCGCCGGGAATGAGCAGATGGTGGAGATGGTCGAGGCGATGGGTGAAATTAATGCCTCTGGTCAGAATATCAGCAAGATTATCAAGGTCATCGACGAAATTGCCTTTCAGACCAACCTGCTGGCATTGAATGCTGCCGTCGAGGCCGCGCGTGCCGGTCAGCATGGCAAAGGGTTTGCTGTAGTTGCTGAAGAGGTGCGCAACCTGGCCGCGCGTAGTGCCAAGGCGGCTCAGGAGACGGCGGGTCTTATTGAAAATTCCGTTGAGAAGACAGCCCGTGGGACCGTTATTGCAGAGAGAACCTCGAATGCGCTTGAGGAGATTGTTAATTCCATAACCAAGGTGACTGAGCTGATCGGTGAGATCGCAGCGGCGAGTAATGAGCAGGCGCAGGGAATCAACCAGGTGAATATCGGTCTGCAGCAGATCGATCAGGTTATTCAGCAGACCACCGCCAGTGCCGAGGAGAGCGCCGCTACCAGTGAAGAGCTCTCAAGTCAGACCGCTCATTTAAACAGGATGCTCGGGCGATTTGTGCTTGAGCAGGATACGGAGAATCAGCAGAAGCGGTTGCCCTAAGGGGTTGTCTCTATCAGTTTGAAATCGATGCGTCGTCGGTGTAATTCAACCTTGGAGACTTTGATCCGTATCTGCATGCCCACCTTGTACTCCTGGCGGCGGCGTTCCCCGATCAGTGCCATGCGGGCAGGGTCGAAACGATAATAGTCCTCTTGTAGGGTACGTACGTGAACCAGGCCATCGACAAACAGTTCGTCCAGCTCAACGAAAAAGCCAAACTCGGTGACGGATGAAATGGTGCCGTTAAACTCTTTGCCCAGTTGCTGCTCCATGATCTGACAACGGCGTAGATCGATCAGGTCACGTTCGGCCTGCATTGCGCGGCGCTCCTTGGTCGAGGTTTCGAGCCCGAGTGAAGTCAACTCCGCCTCTGAAGGGCCAGTCGCTTTTGGGTTGTTCAGAATCGCCTGCTTGAGAATGCGGTGGATCACTAAGTCCGGGTAGCGGCGGATCGGCGAGGTGAAGTGGCAATATTCTGCGGCAGCCAGACCAAAATGGCCGAC
>JAKIUS010000323.1 GCA_021647445.1 Geopsychrobacter sp.
GGGGGTGTTGTGGTTAAGGCGACCACCGAACCCGGTTTCGGTAAGGTTGTGATGATTGAGCATGGCTATGGATATCGGAATATCTTTGGCCATAACTCAAGGTTGCTGGTTAAACCTGGAATGCGTGTTAAACGCGGCGAGCGGATCTCCGAAGTCGGAAATACTGGTCGTTCCACCGGTCCACATCTGCACTACGAAGTTCATTTGAATGGTGTCCCCATCGATCCTCGCAAACTGCTCTAATCTTTGACTTTGACGCGGGTAATACGCGCCTTCTGACCCCCCGATTTTTCTTCTGCGTAGCACCGTTTTTCTTCCGCTATTCATCCTTGTGAGCCTGATTGTCGGTGTGCTACTATGCCGCGCGTGATCAATCCTCTATTTTGCCGTTTTGTGGGGGTTGAATAGTCTCAATCTACTTTTGCGATCTCCTGTGGGATATCTGCGCTTATGGAGCCTGTATTTCAATGATTAAAAGCCTGGTGAGAAAGATCGTTGGCAGCAAGAACGATCGTGATATCAAGCAGATGATGGTCCGGGTCAATAAAATAAACGCCCTTGAAGAATCTATTACTGCATTAAGTGATGATCAGCTGCGCGGCAAAACCGAAGAGTTTAGGCAGCGCTTGCAGCAGGGAGAAACGGTCAACGATCTGCTGGTTGAAGCCTTTGCCGTAGTTCGCGAAGGGAGTAAGCGCGCCCTGGGGATGCGTCACTTTGATGTGCAGATGATCGGTGGCATGGTCCTGAATGACGGCAAGATTGCTGAGATGAAAACCGGTGAGGGGAAAACGCTTGTCGCGACCCTGCCGAGTTATCTTAATGCGCTGGTCGGTAAGGGCGTACATGTCATCACGGTCAATGATTATCTCGCTAGTCGCGATGCCGAGTGGATGGGGAAGCTCTACCGTTTTTTAGGATTGAGTGTCGGGTGTATCGTGCATGGGCTCAGCGACCAGCAGCGTCAGGAAGCCTATGGTGCGGATATCACCTATGGAACCAACAATGAGTTTGGGTTCGACTATCTGCGCGATAACATGAAATTTGATCTGGCCGATTATGCACAGCGGCCATTGCATTACGCGATTGTCGATGAGGTCGACTCGATTCTGATCGATGAGGCGCGTACGCCGTTGATTATTTCTGGTCCCAGTGAGGCCTCGAGTGACCTCTATTATCGGGTCGACCAGATAATCCCGCGCTTGAAAAAAGGCGAAACCAGCGAAACGCGTGATGGAACAATCGGGCAGAGCGTCAAACATTATACTGGCGACTACACGGTGGATGAAAAGGCTAAATCCTCCATGCTGACCGAAGAGGGGGTACGCAAGACGGAGAAATTGCTCGGCGTCGAAAATCTCTATGATACGGTTAATATCGAACTGCTCCATCATGTTAATCAGGCTCTTAAGGCTCATGCTCTGTTCAAGCGTGACGTCGATTATGTGGTGAAAGATGGTGAGGTCATGATTGTCGATGAATTCACCGGTCGACTGATGGAGGGGCGGCGCTGGAGTGACGGCCTGCATCAGGCGATTGAAGCCAAGGAAGGTGTCAAAATCGAGTCGGAAAACCAGACGCTGGCGACGATCACCTTCCAGAACTACTACCGTATGTACGAAAAATTGTCGGGCATGACCGGTACTGCTGATACCGAGGCGAAAGAATTTAGTGAAATCTACAATCTTCAAGTTGTGGTGATTCCGACCAATCGGCCATTGGGTCGGGTCGACAATCCCGATGTGATCTACAAGACGAGCAAAGAGAAATATCTGGCGGCCATAGAGGATATTATTGATTGTCACAAAAAAGGCCAGCCGGTGTTGGTCGGCACCATTTCCATTGAAGATTCCGAGTTTCTTGCCGAGATGTTGCAAAAACGTGGGGTGCCGCACAATGTTTTGAATGCAAAGCAACATGGGCGTGAAGCTCTGATCGTTGCGCAGGCCGGGCGAAAAGGGGCCGTGACTTTAGCGACCAATATGGCGGGACGTGGTACCGATATCGTGCTGGGTGGCAACCCTGAAATGATGGCGCGTGCCGAGGCGACCGCCGCTGGTAGCGAAGAGACTGAGACGGTTTACGCCGCTGCGCTGGAGGAGCATCTGGTTCAGTGTGCCGCAGAAAAAGAGGAGGTGATCGCCGCTGGTGGTCTTTATATCCTCGGTACTGAGCGTCATGAATCCCGCCGCATCGATAATCAGTTGCGTGGTCGTTCCGGGCGTCAGGGAGACCCCGGAGCCAGCCGTTTTTATCTGAGTCTCGAGGATGATCTGCTGCGCATATTCGGTTCTCAGCGGGTCGCTTATGTCATGGAGAAATTGCGTATTCCCGAAGGGGAACCGATTGAACATGGCATGATCAGCAAGGCGATCGAGAACGCTCAGAAGAAGGTTGAGGCGCATAACTTCGATATTCGTAAGCACTTGATCGATTATGATGATGTCATGAACCGTCAACGCGAGGTGATCTATGCCCAGCGTCGTGAGATATTGGGTGGCGAGGATATTCGTGAAACCATCGATAGTATTTTAAATGAAGCGATTGAGGATTCCGTTGCGTCATTCTGCCCAGATAAGACCCGCGCCGATGAATGGGACTGGCAGCGTCTCGCTGAAGATATGTTGAATCAGTTTGCTTTTCTGCCTGAATTTGATGGCCTCGATAAGGATAACGTCAGTCGTGAGGAGCTTGAAGAACTGCTTAAACAGCAGGCGAAGAAGCTTCTGGCTGAGAAAGAGGTAGAGTTTACTCCGCCGGTGATGGAGCACCTGTGTCAGGTCCTGTTGTTACAGACCATCGATTCACAATGGAAAGGTCACCTGCTTGATGTTGATCATTTAAAAGAGGGCATCGGTCTGCGTGGTTATGGCCAGAAAGACCCCAAGGGTGAATACAAGCGTGAGGCCTTTGATCTCTTCATGGTGATGATGGGTCAGGTTCGCCAGGAGGTGTTGCAGAAGCTTTTCCGGGTGCAGTTGGCTCATGATGATGATGTCGAGCAGATGGAGGCGCGTCGTCGTCACCAGCAGATGACCCTTAATCGTATGGGGAGCGACTCTGAAGGGAAGAAGCCGGTCACCCGTGACGAGGAGAAGGTTGGGCGTAATGACCCCTGTCCCTGTGGCAGTGGCAAAAAATACAAAAAATGTTGTGGCAAGTAACCCTGAAGAGAGTGTCGGATACGCATGAATGATCTGAAGAGACATCCAGAGCCTGCGGTTTTGCTGATTGATGATGCGCCTTTGATCCTCGATCTGTTGCAAGAGATCCTCGAGGATAGCGGTTATCGCGTATTGCGCACCGAAACCGGTAAGGATGTCGCGAGTATCCTCGAGCGGGAGCGGGTGGCGGTCGTTTTTTGCGATATCCTGCTGCCCGACATCAACGGTGTTGAAATCTTGCGTCAGATCAAGCAACAAACGCCTGAGG
>JAKIUS010000324.1 GCA_021647445.1 Geopsychrobacter sp.
GCGCGCCACCTCGAGGTCGCCGACCGCGTGATCCACAAGGCCAAGAGCATGGTCGAGGCCGGCGAGGACGTGGTCATCCTGCTCGACTCGATCACGCGTCTGGCGCGCGCCTCGAACGTCGAAGCGCCGTCGAACGGCAAGCTGCTCTCGGGCGGCATGGAGGCGACCGCACTCCAGTTCCCCAAGCGCTTCTTCGGCGCGGCCCGCAACATCGAGGACGGCGGCTCGCTGACGATCCTCGGCACGGCGCTGATCGAGACCGGCTCCAAGATGGACGACTTGATCTTCGAGGAGTTCAAGGGCACCGGCAACATGGAGATCGTCCTTGACCGCAAGATGGCCAACCGCCGTATCTATCCCGCCTTTGATATCCAGAAGTCCGGTACCCGCAAGGAAGACCTGCTCCTCGATCCCGAGGAACTGAACCGGATCTGGATCCTGCGCATCATTGCGCAAGAAAAAAATCTTGCTTTTCAGTTTCTGCCGACGCAAATGATCGATCGCCAGGCGACTCATAGTCCGGTACAACCAGGTCGAGACACGACTCTCACCCCGGAATCCCGCAATATTTTTATAGAGCCGGATAAAAGCTTCCTGGGCAAGATCCTCAGCGTCTTCCCGATTTCCAACCAGACGCCAGGCCAAACCAATAAGTCGCGCAGAATGCGTATCGACCAACGTTTCAAAGCTGGAATCATCTCCATCTCGAATTTGGGCCAAGAGTATTTTTTCAACATCTGCATCCATCCTAAAAGCGTATCCGTGTATCCCCTGTTCGTCAATACCGTCGAACAAACGGTGCGCTCACCGCGCTGAGACCTTTCACAAGTGCACTTTTCTATAGCATCTATGCGTTGAGATTAACCTTTAGACGTATGTCCCCCGCAAAAGGTTTACCTGCATCGTCAAATCTCCGTCAAAAAAATAATTTATTTTATTGTAAACCTTTCCCGGCTTCGGTCGTCAAAGGGACTAGAGGCTGACAAAAAGCACGATCTTATTGTTTATCCAAGGGAGAAGCATCATGAAAAAATACCTGACATTAACGTTGTTGAGTATCCTGATTTTAAGCGGTTGTGCCCCAGGAGTCGGTCCGAAAGAACAGGGTGGCGCACTGTTGGGCGCAGGCACAGGAGCCTTGCTGGGCGCGCGACTCGGACACGGCCATGGACGCTTGCTTGCGGTTGCCGTCGGTTCCCTCGCCGGAGCCATGATTGGACAAAATCTTGGCCGTTCCGTGGATCAGACAGATCGTCTGGTCATGAATCAAACAACTCAACAGGGGCTGGAACACAGCCGTAGCCAGGAGACAACGACCTGGGTAAACCCCGATACCAAACATTCAGGCAGCCTGACCCCGCTCAAAACCTACCAGACCGCTAAAAATGAATACTGTCGTGAATATCTGCAAACAGTCGTCATCGCTGGCGAGGAGAATCGGGCCTACGGAACGGCCTGCCGTAAGCCTGACGGCAGTTGGCAGGTGGTTAACTAATAAGCCGCACTCTTTGATGCTGCACATAATTCAATAGCCGTCAGCCCGAGATGCATACCGGGACTGACCCACACCAAGAGGAGAAACTCGATGAAAAAAAATATTCCCCAGAAACTGGTAATCATTTTAACCGCTCTGGTTCTGATGACCGCGTTGAGTGCCTGTGGCGGTGGGAGTTCAACGACCGCAACCACCGACAGTGCAACCCTGAGCGGCAGTGTCCAGTAAGCTCTTGCGCAGGATCTGTTTCGAACAAACCCGTAATTCCCAGATGGAGAATCCGATGAAAAAAATATTCATACGCCTGAGCCTGGCACTGGCGGCTTGCCTGCTGATTAGCAACAGCGCCATGGCCTTGGTAGCGAATCACACATACACCGTCAAACTCTCAACCCTCTCAACCGACAATCTGCAAACGATGGTCGAAGAGGTCTCCGCAACGACCGACATCAACGGCAAACTTTCATTTCAATTCAGCAATGTTCCCGACACCTCGATGACACCATTTTTGATGGTTGAGGTCATCGACATGGCCAGCGGTCAGGCGCAGGTTGTGCGTCAGGGCCTGGTCCCCGCCCCGGCATCCGGCCAATCGATGCAGATGGGCGTGAGTGAAATCAGTCACCGCCAGACTCAAGCCACCCTACGCGCATTCAACGACGCAGGCCGGGCCGAACCCTTACGGGCGATGTTTCCCCTGACCATGATGACCTCGGGGGCACTCAGTGATACCGATGTCGGCAATCTTGGAATCATGGCGGATGACGCCAGTTCGGCCCTCGCAGCCTACCTGACCCAAAAAGGGGTCAGCGCCACACAAATGGAGGCCTTTGGTAACGGGTTGATGGAGGCCATGCGCGCACGAACAGCAGAGTGCAAACTGGCGGTCGATGAGATCGACGCACAGAGTGCCGCCAGTCGGCGCGGTCGAGCCGCCGGGGAGTTCATGCAAACCATGATCGACGCTGCCGCCGATGCCGGTATCGATCCTGAACTGATGAGTTCAGCCTTTGACCAAGCCCAGAACGCGGTGGAAAACACCCCGGCCGATCTTGCCCTTTCGGTTGCCGGTTCCGCCATGCTTGATGACTCTTTTATGACGGGCCGTCAGCAACGCCGAGCTCAGGCCCAGTTGCGCCATTATGCCGAAGCGATGGGAATGTTCAACACCGACCCGGCCCAGGTGCAAACCTTTACCACAGCAAGAACCAACCTGCAGGAAGCGATGCTCGTTGCCCGGCAGGATTATCAGCAGATTTTTGTAGATCCCACTAACCTTCCAGGCCAGTTGACCATCGACCAAGCCCAAACCTCTTACCAGACCGCCATGCAGTCGGCGATGGACAACTTTTTACTGGCAACCACGGCGACTGACCTGCAGATCGGCAACATGCTGGGGCAGATGGCAACCCGCATGATGACTGGCGGCATGATGGGCGGTGGAATGATGAACGGAAGCGATCTTTCAACCCTGGGCTTCGGCCAGATGATGCTGCGTGCCGGTGACGCCCCACAAAACTGGACGACCATGATGGTGGCCGCCAGTGATCTCATCGCCAACACGCCGATAATGGACTATCAGCCCATAACCGCTGATCTCCTGCTCGAGTTGGGACAGTTGCAGAACACCCTCAACCTCCCAACAGAACCCGACTGGTCGCTGCTGCCGAACGACGCCAATCGCAGCCTGCTGCAACTGCAACTCGACTTGATGCTGGCCGAGATGATCGATCGCCAGATGCTGGCCAATTTCACCCTGCCACTAAGTGCACAGGATCAGGCCCGACTCAGCGCACATCATCTGGCCAACCAAGCCCTCATCGCACAGGGACTGCAAGGCTTAACCAGCGCGCAGGCCGACGCGCTGATGAATGCCATGAGCCCGCTGCACCAAATTTAAACCGAGCCAAAAACAAAGGTTCGACAGCCGTCATT
>JAKIUS010000325.1 GCA_021647445.1 Geopsychrobacter sp.
GTAATCTTTAAATTCAAAATCACGAAAGAAATGGCCGGCGACCCGCAGGAAATTGAAGGCGTTGATCCGTTTTTCATTGCTTAGAGTTGCGGCTGCCGTTTCATCATCGATTTGAGCATCGCCGATGGGGGCCACCGTCGCCTGCTGTATCAATTCGGCCGTCGCGCTACGGATCTCTCTGAATTCGCGGTCAGCCAGTTCGAAGAGTGCCGACAGCACGTTGATACGGCGGCGCAGATCGTTGGGAATCGATTTTTTGTACTTGATCTTGTGGTCCAATACGCTCCAGGCATCTTGGATCAGTGAGCGGATCTGAACCTCGAAGCGGAGCTGTGCATAGGGTTGATATTTGGGCAACGCGAGCAGTTCGTCGCTCAGAGTCAGATCCATGTGCAGGCCCTTGTAGCCGAAGAAGTCCTCTGTTCCCTCGACAGCCGAGATTTTATCGGTTACCTCGATGATCTTAAAGTGGCGCTGTAGCACCTGAGAGACCATTTCGATCTGATCTTCATACAGGCAGACAATGCGGATGCCGATCAGGTCTGAGATGTAGTCTTTTATCCGATAGGGCTGCTCGTCCGATTCGAGTTTGCTCTGGTATTTGCGGTGGAATTTTTTGATGCATTCATCCTTCTCCTTGACCCGTCCCTCAATCTTGGTCACCTCGCCGATATCCGATTGCTTGAACAGTGAAGCGATGATGCTGACGTTGGCATTTTTGGCCATTTCGAAGAGCGTTCTGTTCTCATCGTAATAGCTGCGGAACTTACGTCGTTCCAATTCAAAATTGAGTGAGGCCACGGTTGGTTCCTTATGGGCGGGAGAGTTATTTGCTAATATACTGAAGTATAGCATTTGATTATCGCATCTAACAGACAGGAGAATTTTATCGAGTGGCAGGGCAGGTTTATTGTTCCATCCCGCTAGTAAAAACTATGGACTTTAGGCCAAGCTTTTCAAGTGCTACTCATATTTCGTCATTCCCGCGAAGACGGGAATCCAGTGGTTTTATGAGGCGTGGATCCCCGCCTTCGCGAGGATGACGATCTTGTCTTTTGATTTTAAGGGACTTTTAATCTCCTTCGAACCTGTGCACTTTCAGTGCATAGTTGTTCAGTCAGATTTGGATAAAATATGCACATATGGATAATGTTGATAGTCCGACAGTGTTCGCTCTCTGAGGTTCTTGCTGAAAATAGACGTGAATTCAGATGGTTACGGGTTTGTCTTGATGGGGTGTGTTTTGGCCTCTAAATTGCTCTTTATCTGGTGACGTTGTAACTTGATTGGAAGTGTCTGGCTTTACGTTTGAAGTTGAAAAGGGGAGTGCCATGAAACAGGAGACAATCTCAACCGATCCACAGCGCAAGGCGGCTGTCGAGGGGAATTTTTATTCCGCAAGCCAGAGTGTCATCGGTCCGGGGATGAATTTGCGCATTCAGCGCTTGCGCAAGCTGAGCGTCGAGACCGCGCCCTGTTTGTCGATTGAACGCGCCCTGCACGAAACCGCTTTTTATCGGGAGAATTATGGCAAATATTCAACCCCGAAGTTACGCGCGCTGAATTTTCTTGAGCACTGTCGTCAGAAAACCCTTTACTTAGGTGAGGATGAGCTGATCGTCGGTGAGCGAGGGCCAAAACCCAAGGCGGTACCGACCTTTCCCGAGTTGACCTGTCACAGTGTTGAGGATTTTCGGGTGCTCAACAGCCGCGCGCAGCAACGTTATACGATCAGTGAAGAGGATATGGAAATCTACGCCCGCGAAGTGATCCCCTATTGGCAGGGACGAACGGTGCGCGAACGGATTTTCAATCATGTGCCGCACGCCTGGCAGGCCGCCTATGAAGCAGGTCTGTTTACCGAATTCATGGAACAGCGTGCTCCGGGACATACCGCCCTCGATGGACAGATCTATCAGCAAGGGATGGATGATTTCAAGGCGCAGATTGCGGCTGAGATTGATGCCCTTAACTATCTGAACGATCCTGCGGCGACCGATCGATTTGAAGAGCTTCAGGCGATGAGTATCAGTTGCGATGCAGTGATCCTGTTCGCCGAGCGTCATGCCGAGCTGGCCGAACAGATGGCGGAAGCTTCAGGTGATGATGAACCTGCTACCGAACTCCGTGAGATTGCGCGTATCTGTCGCAAGGTTCCTGCGCATAAACCGGATAGTTTCCACGAGGCGATCCAGATGTATTGGTTTGTGCATCTCGGAACCATCACCGAACTGAACGGTTGGGATGCCATGAATCCCGGCCATTTTGACCAGCATCTGGCCCCCTTCTATGCACGGGAGATCGCCGCTGGCAGTCTGACCCGTGAACGGGCCAAGGAGTTGCTCTGTTGCTTCTGGATCAAGGTCAACAACCATCCGGCACCGCCCAAGGTTGGCATCACCGCACGTGAGAGCGGTACCTATAACGATTTTACTAATCTCAATATCGGTGGCGTCAGCGGTGACGGCAAGGATGCTGTCAGTGAAGTCAGTTACATCATGCTCGAGATCATTGAAGAGCTGCATATTCTGCAACCGGGCAACGCGGTCCATATCAGCAGTAAAACCCCTGATCGCTTTTTAGATGCCGCCTGCAAGGTCATTCGTCAGGGACATGGTTATCCGTCGCTCTTTAATCCCGATATTTATATTCTCGAGTTGATGCGTCAGGGGAAATCGCTGCGAGATGCCCGCGAAGGGGGGTGCAGTGGCTGTATCGAGGTCGGAGCCTTTGGCAAGGAGGCCTTTGTGCTGACCGGCTACCTGAATGTGCCGAAGATCCTTGAAATCACCCTGCATAACGGCATCGACCCCCTCTCAGGCAAGCGGGTCGGAATCGAAAGCGGCGACCCGCGTGGGTTTCAGAGTTATGCCGAACTGTACGCGGCCTTTGTCCGGCAGTTGAATTATGTGGTTGAGACCAAGATTAAGGTCAGCAACTATATCGATCGTATGTTCGCCAAATATGCTCCGGCACCTTTTTTATCGGTGGTGATTGCCGACTGCATCAAAAAAGGGCGGGATTATTATGATGGCGGTCCGCGCTATAACACCAATTACATTCAGTGTACCGGTCTGGCCACGGTCACCGACAGTCTCGCGGCGTTAAAAACGCACGTTTTCGAGCAGCGAGTCTTCGGGATGGATCAAATGCTTGGAGCGCTGACGAATGACTTTGCAGGCGAAGAATTTCTGCATCAGACGCTTCTCAACAAGACTCCCTTTTTCGGGAATGACGATGATCGCGCCGATGAGATTGCCTTGCAGGTCTACGCCGACCTGCTGGCGGCCATCGATGGTAAGCCGAATGTAAAAGGGGAGAGCTTTCACCTCAATATGCTCTCGACCACCTGTCATATCTATTTCGGCAAGATGCTGGGTGCCTCGCCCAACGGCCGCTTGGCGGGCAAGTCGATCAGCGACGGC
>JAKIUS010000326.1 GCA_021647445.1 Geopsychrobacter sp.
GAAAAAGGTCCGAAACGCGATATTGTGGTCTTGAACGGGGCCTATGCACTGGTTGCTGCCGGACTGGCCGAATCGATTCCCGATGGCATAGACCAGATTGCTGCGGTTCTGGATGGCGGGCTGGCTCTGGCCAAACTCGAATCTTTGGTGCGAATGACTAACGTATGATTTTAGATAAGATAGTTGCGGTTAAAAAAGAGGAGGTTGCGGCGGCCAAAGCGGCGATGTCCTTGGTCGATCTGCAGGCGCGGGTCGGGGATGTCGAAGATGTGCCACGTGGGTTTATCCGTGCATTACGCACGGCCAATGAATCGGGCTGGACGGCATTGATCACTGAGGTCAAGAAGGGGTCCCCCTCAAAAGGGATCATCCGTGAGGATTTCGATCCGCTTGACATTGCCGAAATCTATCAGAACAACGGGGCGACCTGTTTGTCGGTTTTGACCGATCAGCAGTTTTTTTACGGTCACTTGCGTTACCTGGGACTGATTCGTGAGCAGGTTTCCTTGCCGCTCTTACGCAAGGATTTCATCTGTTATCCTTATCAGATTGTAGAGGCGCGCGTCTATGGCGCTGATGCGGTGCTGTTGATTGCGGCGATGCTAAGTGTTGCACAGTTGCAGGATTTTTCCGAAGTTGCCCGTGAAGTGGGCCTGGATGTACTGCTTGAGGTCCATAATGACGTAGAGCTGGATGCGGCTCTGCAGACGGACTGTGAGCTGATCGGCATTAATAATCGTAACCTGAAAACCTTTGAAACCGATCTTGGTACGACTGCGCATCTGGCGCAGCGAATCCCAGCGGAGCGTTTAATTGTTGCTGAGAGCGGAATCAACAATCGCGCAGATGTTGTCTCTTTGCAGCAGGCAGGTGCCGGGGCTTTTTTGGTTGGCGAAAGTCTGATGCGTGAAGCCGACATCGGGTCCAAAATGCAAGAGTTGCTGGGCTGATATGCTGCGCATTGAATCCTGGCTGATATTTTCTTTAATACTGGAGGTAGAGAGTGATGCAGACTAAAATTATTCTTCCTGAGGATCGACTCCCCAAACAGTGGTACAACATCATCCCTGATATGCCAGGTGCCATGTCTCCGGTGGTTCATCCCGCAACCGGTCAACCGGTCTCGCCGGATGATCTGCTGCCGCTTTTTCCGATGGCGTTGATTGAGCAGGAGATGTCGGATCAGCGCTGGATTGATATCCCTGATCCGGTGCGCGAGATTCTGCGACTCTGGCGTCCATCACCACTTTTTCGCGCCCATGCACTGGAACAAGCGCTCGGGACTCCGGCAAAAATTTACTATAAGTATGAAGGGGTTTCGCCTGCCGGCAGTCATAAACCCAATACGGCCGTACCTCAGGCTTATTATAATAAACTCGCGGGGACCAAACGGATCGCCAGCGAGACGGGTGCCGGGCAATGGGGCTCTTCGATCGCTCTGGCCTGTCAGAAGTTTGGCCTTGAATGTACCGTCTATATGGTCAAGGTCAGCTATAGCCAGAAACCGTACCGCAAGAGTATGATGCAGCTTTGGGGTGCCGATGTCATTCCTTCCCCCTCGAATAAAACAAATGCCGGGCGCGCTATCCTTGAGCTTGATCCCGAAAGTAATGGCTCTCTGGGAATGGCAATCAGTGAAGCGGTCGAAGATGCTGCGACCCATGATGATACCCGCTATGCCTTGGGCAGTGTGCTCAATCATGTTTGCCTGCATCAGACGGTGATCGGACTCGAAGCCAAGGAACAGATGGCGATCGCTGGAGATTATCCGGATATTGTCATCGCCTGTCATGGTGGTGGCTCAAACTTTGCCGGTCTGGCTTTCCCCTTTATTCAGGATAAGGCAAACGGTAAGGATCTGCGACTGGTGGCCGTTGAACCGATCTCCTGCCCGACCCTGACCAAGGGGGTCTACGAGTTCGACTTCGGCGATACGGCTAAGACCGCTCCCATCACGAAGATGTACACTCTGGGACACGATTTCATGCCACCGGGAATCCACGCCGGGGGACTTCGCTATCATGGCGCTTCAGCACTGGTTTCGCAGTTGCTGCATGAAGGGGTGATCGAGGCCAAGGCGGTTGCTCAGATCGGTTGCTTTGAAGCCGCAGTGCAGTTTGCCCGAACCGAAGGGATTATTCCCGCCCCTGAATCGTCTCATGCGATCCGCGTGGCAATTAATGAAGCTTTGCAGGCCAAAGAAGAAGGGAAAGAGAAGACAATCCTGTTTAATCTTTCTGGGCATGGGCATGTTGATATGGCTTCATACGACGCTTTTTTTGCGGGTCAGCTTGAAGACTATGAGGATCCGAGCGAGGCGATTACCGAATCACTTAAACATCTGCCGAAAGTGGAGCTTTGAGTCTGGCGCAAATGCGGAACACGCGGATTAAAATCTGCGGTATTACCTCTGTTGATGATGCCCTGGCTGCGGTTGCTGCCGGGGCAGATGCTCTGGGTTTTGTTTTTTATGCCAAGAGTCTGCGGGTCGTGACCGCTTCACAGACGGCGGCCATTGTGCGTGAGTTGCCCCCTTTTGTTGCGACAGTCGGGCTGTTTGTTAACGAAAAGCCTGAGGTTGTGGAAGAGGTTATGGACTCAAGCGGGCTCGATCTGATCCAGTTGCACGGTGATGAAACTCCCCGGGACTGTCACTTTGAGAGGCGCCGGGTTATCAAAGCGCTGCGGATCAAAAATGCGGATAGCCTGCAATTAGCCGGAGACTATGCTGTTGCCGGCCTGCTCCTTGATGCCTGGACCGACCAGCTCTATGGCGGAAGTGGTGAACGCTTCGACTGGCAGATCCTTAAGGATTTTGCCTGTGAACATCCGGTCATTCTGGCTGGTGGGTTGACCCCGGACAATGTTGCCGAGGCGATTCGTCAGGTACGTCCCTTTGCGGTTGATGTCTCGAGCGGGGTTGAGTCGACACCAGGGAAGAAGGATCATGAGAAAATGGCGGAATTTGTTCGTCAGGTGAGGAATATATGAGTTACCAACAACCGGATGAGCGTGGTCATTTCGGCGATTTCGGCGGCCGTTATGTTGCCGAAACCTTAATGCCCGCATTGCTTGAACTGGAAAAGTCCTACACTGAGGCCTGGCAGGATTCCGAATTCAAGCAAGAGTTCGCGTATTATCTGCGTCAATATGTCGGTCGTCCCAGCCCGCTCTATCATGCCCGGCGGCTCAGTGATGAGCTAGGTGGTGCCCAGATCTACCTGAAACGTGAAGATCTGAATCACACTGGGGCGCACAAGGTCAATAATACTGTGGGACAGATTCTGCTTGCGCGGCGCATGGGCAAAAAGAAATTGATTGCCGAGACTGGCGCTGGTCAACATGATGTCGCGACTGCGACCGTTGCTGCTCTTTTTGGCTTGGAATGCGATGTGTTCATGGGGGCCGAAGATATC
>JAKIUS010000327.1 GCA_021647445.1 Geopsychrobacter sp.
AACAATCCCGTACCGGATCAGACCTTTGATCCGTCGATCCCGGCAGCCAATGCACATATCTTCTCAGTAGGTGGAGAGTATGAATTAGATTCCTGGCGCCTGGCTATTGCGTATGCCTATCAGCGATATGAGTCACGGGATAAGGATAATGCTGTTGGTTTGGCTGCTGGCGGTGCGGCGAACGGTCGATATCAAACGGCAAGTCATATGCTCGCGCTGGACCTTCTTTACCGATTTTGACCAGTCTTGAAGTTAGCAGAATGTGCCCACAAGGTACGGATTTTAAGTTTTTTTTGAAGAATTTTTGAAATGTAAGAAAAATGTGAGTAGTTCCGTGCAATGTTGTCATGTCGAACAAAGAAGCATTGTATGTACTTAAGTTGAAACGAGTGCTTCCTATCTATTAATGGAAAGCTTGGTATTTCGCCGTCTTGAAGTCGGTTGCGCAGGGAGGAAAAAGGAGGGGGGCAAGGACCTCTTAACTACGAATTTGGAGGTCCTTGGTTTTGCGAGAGGGTTTAATAAGTAACGCTGTTCGATAAAAGCAAAAGAGTTGAGATCCTCTGGCGCAAAGTCATGGGCCCGAATTGTATAAAATTGTGGGTCGCCAGACTGCCGAAGATAGCGACGAAATCTCCCCGAACAAAAAATCATTCTGAGGGGGATGTTGGTACCTGTCTTCGCTCTATGCGGATGGCATGTTTTTTTATGTGGTTTGTGGGGGTATCTTTCAATGTCAGGCACGGGGTCAATTACTGCCATAAGTGAGTCTCTTCTGGGGGCACCCGTTAGATTGGGTGACGCGGCGCTGCAATCCTCTGATCGGCGAATCCAGGGAAAGAAGCTAACCTTGCCGCGTCGCCGTCTGCTGGAAACCTTGCAGGCACAAGACGGCGCGCGTAAGAAGCTGATCTTTATTGTCGCCCGGGCCGGTCAGGGGAAAACCACCTTTGCCAGGCAACTTCTTGATGGCTTCGCCGATCCGCTCAGCTGGTATCAAGTCAGTGCCAGGGACCGGGACCCCGTCGCCTTCATCTCATCTTTTGTTTCGTCTCTCTGCTCTGTTCATAATATCTCATTACCCATACTCCAGAAGCTCATTGAGTGTGGCGAGGTCACAGCTGCTGAACCCCGCCGCTTTGCGAAACTGCTGGCGGATGAACTTGGGTCGGCTTTTAAGGGACCTTTGCGGCTGTCCTTTGACGATATCCATCAGATCGAAGAGAGTCCGTCGAGCCTGCTCTTTCTTCGCGCATTCATTGAAGCCTCAGCGCTCAGGTTTCGTTTTGTTCTTCTTTCCCGTCGCGAACTTCTGCCCGACCTGATACCGCAGAGCAGGGTTTTGATCGATAACGAGGGCCTGGCGCTGTCCCGCACCGAAGTCGCCGAACTTTGTACTACATTTCTTGGGGTATCGGTCTCTTCCAAGATGGTCGATCAGATCTACCGCTTAACTGAAGGCTGGGTTATGGGGATTTTGTTGGCCCTTCAGTCTTTTGTGGGTAGAACGTTGCAGCTTGCCAATCAACAACTTGATAAACTTGAAGGCAAGGGTCAGGCAGGTCTTCTCGATTACTTTCAGGCCGAAGTTCTTGAGCGGTTCTCCGCCGATCTCCGGCAAACCCTCATCCATCTCTCTCTGCTTGAGAGTATTCCATCTGAATTAGCTGAAATTCTCTCGACGGTACCGCATATTCGCCAAACGCTGGATCGTTTGAGCGCTCAGAACCTTTTTGTGCGCCAGCTTGATGGCAAGGGCGACACCTTTGTTTTTCATCATCTGTTTCAAGAGACGTTACGCGCTGTTGCACGGGTTGAGATGCGCAGCGAAGAACGGCAAAAGATTTTTAGTCAGGCTGCTGAATGGTTCTCTGGTCAGGACCGGTTGGTCGAAGCGCTTGACTGCTATTTACAGGCTCAAGACTACAGTCGTGCTGAATCAATTGTTCAGCAGTATGGGTTGGAACTTGTGGCCAGTAATCGCATTCTGACATTAAAGAGGATATTGGTCCGCTTGCCTGAAGTCAACATCCGCTCAAATGCCTGGCTCTCTTTTTATTGCGGGGTGATCGAGTTACAGAACAATCCGCCTAAGGCATATGCCTCTCTTGATCGGGCCAGAATCTGTTTTGTGGCGCAGGATGATCTTGTTGGTGAATTTCTCGCGACGACGCAGTTGATATTTTTTCATTGCTTGGTCGATGGCCTATTTGCTCAAGCCGGGTCTTTATTGAGTCGGGCCGAGATTGTCGATGCCGAATTGGCCGACAGTTTGGGGGGCGTCGCGCGATTTCACGCGGTCACAATTCTGAGTATAGGGTTCAGTTATGTTAATGCCGATTTTTCCAAATCCAACTATTACTCTAATTTGGCCTTGAAGCTGGCCGAGAAATTGGGACAGGAAAGTTTTGTTTTCTCAGTCCATTTGGCCCAGATCTATCAGTATGGATTCAGAGGCGACAGGTTCCGGCTGCGACAACTTGCAGAAAAACTGACATCTCTCTCTGGGAGCCCGGCCATCAGCAGTCTTAATCGAGCGATCTGTAGTATTACAACGACGAATCTTTTGGAGATGGAGGGTGATTTCGATAATTATGCCGAGCAGCGAGATGTAATTATCTCCGCTGGCTCAGGTGGGTTGGCGGAGAAAACAACATTCAGACCTTTCCTGCTGGTCTGGGATGCCGATATGGCTATCGCCAGAGGGGACTTTGCCCAAGCATCGCTGGCCATCAGGGAAGGTCTTGAAAGCGATGGTTCCGCAACGACCCCTCATCTGCGCAGCCAGTATCTTCATTATCAGGCCTACCTGTTCGCGCTTCACGGTGAAAAGGACGCGGCGGTCTTAGCCGCCCAGGAATCGTTGCAATTAAGGGAATATGCAGGTGGTCGCTATTTTTTGACACTTAATCAGCTGCTTTTGGGCGCTACTTACGTTCAGTTAGGTTTGTGTAAAGATGCGGAATCGCTGTTAGGGTCAGCGATTGAATCTTTTGCAGAGATGCAAAATGAATTTGATTTGGCCGCCGCCCATGCCCATCGCGCCTATCTGCGATTAAACATTGGAGAAGAAACCGCCGCCCTCAAAGATATCTGCCTGATGCTCCAATATCTCAAGAAAAACAGCTATGTCCATTTCTTCAGTTGGACCCCCAGCCTCATGGAGAAACTCCTTTCTGTCGCCGTATCCCACAACATTGAAACAGAGTATGCCCAGATGCTGGCGCGTGAACGGTTGGGGAAGGCACTGCTCGCAGATGGAACTCTGCTGCCGCTTTTACGGATCAGAACATTGGGTGCGCTGGCGTTAGAGGTTGCGGGGGGCGGAAAAATTAACAACAGCCAGTTGACCCCAGGAAAGGGGGAGCTGGTGGCGCTAATGATTGCAGGCCCGGACCAACGTTTGACCTTA
>JAKIUS010000328.1 GCA_021647445.1 Geopsychrobacter sp.
CGGCGAAAAATGCAGCGGTCACTCCTTGTTCTTAATGTCCCCGACGCTGCCAGCGTGAAGACACTCACCCATCTGCCGAAGGAATGGGACTGTTATCCCTATCTTTCGGCAACAGCCCAACTTGGCAGTCAATGGCTACAAGAACAGCAATCGCTCCTTTTAAGGGTCCCATCAGCTGTGACCTCTGGCGTCGCTCCTGATCTATGGCAATACAACGTCCTTGCCAATCCTCAACACCCCGAATTTAACAAGGTGTCGATTGATCGCATCATACCCTGGCTTCCAGATTCTCGGTTGCTCTAATGTTTTGAGTTGATGATCCGCACCTGTTCCGGTTCCGGAATCCAGCCGTGCCACGACAGAGCCGTTTCGAAAGAGAGGTAACTTAAAGGTGCCAATGCCTGGGCGACACTGAAGTGGAGAATAGGGGATTTAGGACTGGGGGAGCAAAATGGTGTTGTCAAGAGAATGTTCCCCTTGAGTTTATGCACAACAGACAAAGGTTAGCGCTTTAGCGCACGATAAAAGTTTTCATGTGAACCGAGCAGGAGCAACAAACGTGTCTTAATATCATATTCGTAGGCCAGTAAGGTCAGCTGTCCATTACACTTGAATTTGTACACAAAAACTCCAGCGAGATCACCCTTTTTGGCCTCGCCCAAAGTCGGATCATGGACAATATCAACAACGGCCTCGTCCACATCAATTATCTGGTTTGGATGCAAACGTTTATAAGCCCGTTTAAACATGGCGCTTTGCCGAACCACAACATCCTTACCCATCAGTTCTGCGACTTTCAGGGACAAAAAGGGTGGAAAGAGTCTCTCCTTCAGCACGAGCGATCAACAGATCTCGGATGAAATCGATCGAAAGATCAGGATTATCAAGTGCGGTTCTTCCTACCAACGCCCAGAATTCAATTTGTCCCGCGATAGTACGACGCTCTGCACGAGCTTGCGCCCTGGCTTGTTCATATAACTTGTCATCAATGCGGACCGGAGTACCCATAATTTCACCTCGAATCAATTTACTACAAATGTAGTAACAGTCTAAGGGAGGTCGGACAGGAAGGCAATAGGTGCTTAATCGACGAAATTTGTGCCGGTAACCGTGCCATCACCGCCATGCGCCTTGCGCGTTTTTTTGGTTGCGATGCGCAAAGTTGGATGAATCTGCAAGCCGCCTACGATTTGGATAAAGCTGAGCTTGAACTCTCCGACAAAATTTCTGCGGAAGTGACTCCACACAACAACGCTGCGTAATCATGGCCTCTTGCGGTTCGAAGGGGATTGAAAGTCCCTTAAAATCACAAGCCAAGATTGTTATCCTCGCGAAAGCTTAGGATCTGCGCCTCATAAAACCACTGTGCATGGTCCGCTTCAGGGCCTTTATGCGGTTGGCATTCTTCTTAGATTCTGAACCCGCTCGACGACCGGGGGGTGTGAGTAGTAAAAGCGCGCGTAGGTTGGGTGGGGATGAAGGTTTGAGAGGTTTTTCTTGCTCATCTGAATCAGCGCTGTCGCTAAGTCTTCGGGATTACCATGGAGATCACAGGCGAAGAGATCGGCTTCATATTCATCCTTGCGTGACAGGATGCTAAAGAGTGGCGTAAGGGGGAAGGTCAGAATACCAAACAGGAAGAAAAGAATTACCACCCGGGCGTAAAAACTGGCATCTTCCAGTCCAACGAGCATCGGCAGCCCCTGCCAGCCGATGAGGGCATGAGCCAGCCAGCAGTAAAAAAGTGCAATTCCAGCCATCAGGATCATCCGTTTTAAAATATGCTTCTTCTTCATGTGTCCCAGCTCGTGGGCCAGAACCGCCAGAATCTCCTCTTTGGACAGTTGCTCCAGCAGGGTGTCGAACAACACCACCCGTTTCTGTTTGCCGAGCCCAGTAAAATAGGCGTTCGAATGGCCGCTACGTTTAGAGGCATCCACCTGAAGAACTTTGCTCACCGACAAGCCGGCTGCTTTCATCATCGTACGGATTTTATCTTCTAAGCCTTCGACCTTAAGCGGCTCAAACTTGAAGAAGAGCGGTTCGATGACGTAGGGAGAAATCATCATCATCAACAAGCCGAAGGAGACCATCAAGGCCCAGACCCAGAGCCACCAGGTATCGGGTGCAATCTGGATCAACCAGAAGGCCGCCGAGGCCAGAATAGCGAAGAAGAGCGTAGAGAGAAGCAGAGATTTAACCAGATCGGCACACCAGAGCTTGAAACTCATCGTGTTGAAGCCGAAGCGACTCTCGACCCTGAAATGGTTGTAGAGATCGAAAGGCAGGCCGAGCAGCGTTTGGGCCAGCGACAGCAATAAGAAGAAGGCAAGTCCGGCGCTGATGAAGTTTAAAGAATAACCAGCAAGCCAACCGTCGTACCAGGCCATTAGCCCACCGAAAATAAAGAGGATCATCAGACCGCTGTCAAAAAGGCTGCGGACCAGAGAAACTTGTCCCTTGGTGAGAGTATAGTCAGACGATTTCGCCAGAGTAGCGGGATCGACCGCCCCCGCAAACCCCGGCGGAATCTTGTGACCCTGCTGTTTGAGGTGACGGTTGTTGAGAAAATGAAGTCCTAATTTGAAGGTCAGGACGGCCAAGTAGAGCAGGATGATTAAGGTTGTCATGGGGAGGAATTATACAGAAAATTTGGCCTGAGGGGGAGTAAGTTGGAATTTGGCGTATATTAGATTTCGCTTAATGCGACAAAGCAGGATGTCCCCTACCCTCCAGTGAGCGTGATGAAAAGGTCAAACAAAACCACCAGGGCATAGGGATTTAAGCCCCTGGCGCCCTGATGGTGATACCGCCTTGCTTCAATTCAAAAGTACGAAATGAACCTGAAGGCCGGTAAATCAATGCAGTTTTTCGGACAGCCGGGTCAGAATTTCTCTGCGTTCCTTGAGAAACTCACGATAATCATGTGAATCGGTATGCGAAATTTCATCAGTCAACCGGCCCAGACTCGTTTTCAGGGTCTCCGCCAAAACCTTCTCTTCCACGTTGTTTAGTTCCACCCGCATCATGTCGACCCCCTTTCGTCAGTTACCACCACCCTCGCCTGCTTTTATTTTAACCTGAATCGGTAGCAGAGGGACAGAAGGGAAAATGCTGGAAACTTCCGAATTATGCAAGCTTCTGGCATTTGTTGCGACAGGTAATGTGATGAAGTACGCTGGGCACATCTATGCGGGCTTGTCTTGCCCTGAGAGGAGTATGTTATAAGAAGAAACAAGTAAAAAGCATAATTACATGGGTTTGCCTACGTCCATAGATTATTTCTTTGCAGCTTTTTTTGCTTGTTTTTCAGCCTTTTTTTCTTTCGGAGTTTTGGCTGAAGATTTCTTAACTGCCTTCTTGCTGTCTTGACCCTTGGCCATGGCTTTGCTCCTTATCGTTTAAGA
>JAKIUS010000329.1 GCA_021647445.1 Geopsychrobacter sp.
TGATTCTGGTGTTATTGACCGGGATCTGTCCTTTGATCGGTTGGCGCAAGGCATCGGTATCTAATCTGCGGCGCAATTTCCTGCGCCCTGCGGCCACAGCTGTTTTAGCCGGGGTCATCATGGCCATCTCTGGCATCCGCGAGCCCTATGCTTTGCTTGCTTTCACTTTAGCCTCTTTCGTCGGTGCCACCATTGTTCAGGAATATATCACCGCCATCCGCGCACGCAAAAAACTGACCGGCGAGTCTTCTCCTCTGGCCGGTTTGAAATTGATCTGGCGGATGCGGCGGCGCTATGGCGGACATATTGTGCATTTCGGGCTGGCCCTGATGGTGGTCGGCATTGCGGCCTCGTCGGTGTACAAGCTGGAGAGTCAGGGAACCCTGAAGAAAGGGGAGACTCTGGCAATCGGTGATTTTGTTCTGGAGTATGAAAATTTTCGGATTTATGAAAAATACAATCGTACCGTTTACGCCGCGCGGCTCGGAGTTTTTAAAGAAGGCGTACGCATCGATGAGATTGAGGCTGAACGGCGCAACTACATCAACGCCAAGCAGCCGACCACTGAGGTGTCGATCCGCTCAACCCTGCTGGAAGATCTTTACGTCACCATGCCGGGAATCGGCAAAGGCGAAGAAATTACCCTCAAGGTCGCGGTTAATCCTCTGTTGATCTGGATCTGGATCGGCAGTTGCCTGATGGTGTTCGGCGGAATTTTGGCAATTATCCCTTCAAGGAGGAGACTGACATGAGCCACTTGATTTCGCGGTATTCACTGCCGCTGCTCCTGATGTTTCTGTTGGTTTTGTTGACGCCTGCGCCGGGCGTCGCGGAACTGACAGTAACCGAAGTCTCAGAGAGCCTGATTTGCTACGCCTGCCCGGGTGAGGCACTGAATATCGACCGCTGCAGCGGTGGTGACCAGATGCGCGCAGCCATTAATCAGATGCTCAATCAAGGGAAAAATAAGGCAGAGATTCTCGACTACTTTGTTGCCCAATTCGGTGACAGTATCCTGACCACGGTGCCTAAAAAAGGGTTTAATCTTGTTGCCTATCTCGGGCCTGTTCTGGGGCTGCTGATCGGGATTCCCCTGGCGCTCTGGATTATCCGTCGTTGGGGTGCCGCCGGGCGCAGTCAATCTGTCGCCAATACGCAAGCTGCAGAGGCAAGACCTCTCGATGATGAGGTGCGCCAACAGATTGAAAAAGAACTGTCCAAGCTGGACGAGGAGGATTGATCATGGAAAGTTTGGCTCTGTTGATTATCGTTGGACTACTGCTGGCATATACCCTTTTCCCTCTTGCCAAACCGGCAGAGTTGCTGATTATTGACGAAGGTCCCCTGGTGCGCCGCCGTAAGGCTCTGGAGCAGGAGAAGAAGAACAACCTCAAGGCGATCAAGGATATCGATTTTGAGCTGGCGACCGGAAAGATCAGCGAGGAAGATCACCAGGAACTGAGAACCCTTTTTAGCCTTAAGGTTGCCGACGCCTTAGAAACCGAGAAGCAACTGCGAGAAGAAGATAATGTTAAAAGTTAAAGAGCTGTCTTCGTCGGCTTTTCTGAGTATCAGTGACCTGCGCAAATCCTATGGTGGGCTCGAAGCGCTACGTGGGGTCAACCTGGAACTGCAACGCGGGGAATTTCTCTGTTTGTTCGGTCCGAATGGCGCTGGCAAATCGACCCTGCTGAAGATTATGGCGACCCTGCTGCGCCCAACCGCAGGTCAGGTCAGGGTTCTCGATTACGACCTCAGGGAGCAACCGGAAGAGTACCGGTCGCAACTTGGGATGGTTTCACATCAGTCTTTCCTCTATCAGGATTTGACCGCCCTGGAAAACCTGGAGTTTTATGCCGCACTTTACGGTGTAAATCAACCCCGTGAGCGGGCCCTGGAACTTCTCGGGCAGGTCAACCTGACTGATCGTGCGGATATGCTTGCCGCCAACCTTTCGCGTGGAATGCAGCAACGCTTGACAATTGCGCGAGCCCTGGTCAACGACCCGGCGTTGCTGCTACTCGACGAACCTTATACCGGGTTAGATGAGCATGCCGCCAGTGTCTTGCGGGATCAATTGCAGATGCTGCATGGGCGCAAGCGGACCATCGTCATGGTGACGCATAACCTGCGGCGCGGCATGGAATCGGCCACGCAATTGGGGATTCTGGCCAAGGGCAAGCTGGTCTACCTACAGGAAAAATCGGCGGTTGATACGACGTCCTTTGAGCAGCTCTACTTTCAGCATCTGGAGACCGCATGAGCAGCCTGCAGCAGATCAGCTTCCTGTTGAAAAAAGACCTGCGGATCGAACTGCGCAAGAAAGAATCACTTGTGTCGATGGCTTTTTTCGGCGCACTGATTCTGGTGATCATGAATATCGCTGCCGGAATCGGCAAGTCGGTCGATGTTGAATCCGGTGCCGGAATTCTGTGGGTGGCGGTTATCTTCTCTTCGATCCTGGGGCTCGGAAGGGTCTTTGCCCGAGAGAAAGAGCATGGCTGCGTTGCCGCACTGCTGATCAGTCCGATCTCTCCTGGAGAAATTTTCATTGCCAAGGCCTTGGTCAATTTCAGTCTGATGTTCTTATCCCAGCTTATTCTGGTGCCGCTTTTCTACGTCTTGTTCGGGGCCAATTTCAGGGGCGGACCGCTGACGCTCCTGCCGATTCTGCTGCTGGTGAATCTCGGGTTTTCGGCGGCCGGAACCCTGGTCTCGGCAATTTCTGCCGGAACCAGAAGAAATGAAGTCCTGCTGCCGATCCTGCTCTTCCCTCTGATTCTGCCGCTGATTGCACTCGCCGTCAAAGCGACAGCCGGGGCCTTAGATGCCCGCCCAATCAGTGATTTGCTTGGACAACTCGAGCCGATGATCGCTTTCAGTCTGATCTATAGTGCGGCGGGTTATCTGCTGTTCCCTTTCTCCATCAAGGAGGATTAACGTGTTACGCAAGAATTATTCTTCAATCCTGTTCTGCCTCGCCGCGATATTGCTGCCTACCGCCCTCGGAATGGTCTTTTTCTATGCTCCGGTCGAAAGAACCATGGGGATGGTACAGAAGATTTTTTATTTTCACCTCGCCATAGCGGCAGCGGCCTTTCTTTCTTTTTTTGTCGCCTTTATCTCCGGCATCATGTACCTGCTCCGCCGACAACGGATATGGGATGCAAGGCTGGCGGCAAGTGTTGAAATCGGCGTGCTCCTGACCACCCTGGTGTTGATCACTGGCTCCTTGTGGGGTCGGCCGATCTGGAATACCTGGTGGACCTGGGATCCGCGTTTGACAACATCTTTGATCCTCTGGTTCATTTTCGCTTCCTGTCTCATCCTGCGCTCGGCCGTCGAAGAGGAGGGCAAGCGAGCCACCTACTCGGCGGTGATGGCCATCGTTGGTTTCATCGATG
>JAKIUS010000330.1 GCA_021647445.1 Geopsychrobacter sp.
ACTGATCTGGAAACGGACGGTCGCATCACAGATGGCTCAGGCAATCTTTGACGCCACAACTGTCGATATTGCTGCCGGAGATAACTATACTTTTCGTGCCAGTGGTCAGGTTATCCGCTTCGCCGGGGTTATGGTGCTGTATATCGAAGGCACCGACAATGGTGACGACGAAAACAAGGAAGGCCTGCTGCCTCCTCTGGAAGAAGGAGAAGCGCTCGACGTCCAGCAGTTGGTCCCCGATCAGCACTTCACCCAGCCTCCACCACGCTTCACCGAAGCCAGCCTGGTCAAAGCACTCGAAGAATATGGCATCGGTCGCCCATCAACCTATGCCAGCATTATGAATACTCTGGTCACTCGCAAGTATGTCCGGCTGGAAAAACGCACCTTCTTCCCCGAAGATGTCGGCAAGGTCGTTGCCAAGTTGCTGACTGACCACTTCAGTCGCTACGTCGATTATGAGTTTACTGCCAGCCTCGAAGAAGAGCTTGATGCCATTTCACGGGGTGAAAAACAGTGGATTCCGGCAGTCAAACAATTTTGGGAACCCTTTATCGAACTGCTTCAGATTAAGGATAAAGAGGTCAAAAAGTCTGACGTCACCACAGAAAAAACTGACAAGATCTGCCCGGATTGCGGCAAGGAACTGGTCATAAAACTGGGTCGTGCCGGTCGTTTTCTTGCCTGTAGCGGTTTTCCGGATTGTCGTCACACTGAACCGCTTAACAGCGATGGGCAACCGGCTGAAGAACCGGTCCTCACCGACGAAAAATGTGAAAAATGTGGTGCCCCGATGCAGCTCAAACAGGGTCGCTACGGTAAATTTCTCGGATGCAGCGCCTACCCAGAGTGTAAAAATATCCAGCCGCTTGAAAAACCGAAAGCTCTTGATATCAAATGCCCGCAGTGCAACGAAGGGGAGATGATGGAGAAGAAGAGTCGTTACGGCAAAATCTTCTACTCCTGTAACCGTTACCCCAAATGCAAGTATGCGTTGTGGAATCCACCCAAGGCCGAAAGCTGCCCCAAATGCAACTGGCCACTGACCGAAATCAAAACCACCAAACGGTGGGGAACGGTTCAGCGCTGCCCGCAGGAAGGCTGCGGCTGGGAGAAGGAATTGATCCCACCGGAGAAGAAGCCTGCTACCAAAAAAACAGCGGCAAAGAAAACCACCAAAAAGGCTGCGGCCAAAAAAGCCACCGCAAAAAGAACAACCACCAGAAAGAGTCCTGCCAAGGACGCCTGAGCCGGTTCAAGATTCATATCTATAACCGGTCGAGCCTGTTCCAGGTTCGGCCGGTTTCGCGTTGTAGCTCAACAGGAGTAGTCAATGAAAGTCAGCGTCATCGGTGCAGGCCTGGCAGGCTGTGAAGCTGCCTGGCAACTGGCCCGTTTCGGGCTGAATGTGCGGCTTTATGAAATGAAGCCACACCATTTCTCTCCCGCCCACCAGTCGGAACAGCTTGCTGAGCTGGTCTGTTCCAACAGCCTGCGTGGTGCAGGGATGAACAACGCGGTCGGCTGTCTGAAAGAAGAGTTACGCAGAATCGATGCCCTCTTCATTGCCGCAGCCGATGCAACAGCGGTTCCTGCTGGCGGGGCCCTGGCCGTTGATCGGGAAGAGTTTTCGCGGTATGTCAGCGAAAAAATCGCGGCGGCTCCACAGATTGAACTGATTCGGCAGGAAATCGACGAATTACCCACTGAAGGGCCCGTCATCCTTGCTACTGGACCATTGACTTCAGACCGCCTGTCACAGCAACTGGCGCAGGTAATCGGTTCAGAACATCTCTACTTTTACGATGCCATCGCTCCGATTATCGAAGCTGACTCAATAAATTTTGATATTGCCTGGCGTGCTTCACGCTACGACAAGGGTGGTGATGACTACATCAACTGTCCGCTCAATCAGGAGCAATATCAGCAGTTTGTCGAAGATCTTCTTACCGCCGACAAGGTGGCCGGTCGTGAGTTTGAAAAACTGGTTCATTTCGAAGGCTGTATGCCGATTGAAGAAATGGCCGCCCGTGGCGTTCAGACCCTGGCCTTTGGGCCAATGAAACCGGTCGGGCTGCCCGATCCACGAACCGGCAAAATTCCCCATGCCGTTATCCAGCTGCGGCAGGATAACCGTCATGCCAGCCTCTACAATCTGGTCGGCTTCCAGACCCGCCTCACCTACCCGGAACAACAACGGATTTTCCGCCAGATCCCGGGGCTGGAAAATGCCCGCTTTGCCCGACTTGGCAGCATGCACCGCAATACCTTTGTCAACGCCCCCAAAGCACTCAACTCGCGGTTACAACTTATCAATGCACCCCATATCACCCTGGCCGGTCAGATCAGTGGCGTCGAAGGCTATGTCGAGTCTGCAGCCTGTGGTCTGCTCGCCGGACTCTACGTTGCTGCAGATCTTCTCGGGAAAAAAATTCCGCAGCCCCCTCCGGTCACCGCGCTGGGGGCCCTGCTCAATCATCTGCAAACAGCCGACGCTGACAATTTTCAACCAATGAATGTCAACTATGGCCTCTTCCCTCCCCTCGCGGGCCGCAAAATGAAACGGGCCGATCGTCGTCTGGCCATGGCCACCCGGGCTCTGGACGCGCTGCCCGACTGGTGGACACCAATTGTAGCCTGGTCAGCAGACAACCCCAAGCAAAAGGGATCTTCCCATGAATGATAAAATTATTCTTGCCTCTGCCTCTCCGCGGCGGAAAGAATTGCTGCAACAGGTCGGTTTTGACTTCGAAGTCATTCCCAGCCAGGCCGAAGAACATGAGGTTCCCGGAGAGTCCCCTCAAGACCATGTTGTTCGTCTCAGCCTGGAAAAAGCTCGCGAGGTTTCAACCCGAGATGACATCGATGGCCGCTGGATCATCGGCAGCGACACCATTGTTTTGCGCGATGAACAGATTCTCGGCAAACCGGCTAATGACGAAGAAGCCGCACTGATGCTGCGTTCGCTCTCGGGACGCACCCATCAGGTTCTCTCCGGCTACGCGATTCTCGACCGGAGAACAGGCGAAAACCGTTGCGCCGCAGTCACCACCCGGGTCAGTTTCCGTTCATTGACAGATGCCGAAATCTCAGGCTACATTGCCAGTGGTGAACCGGTCGACAAGGCCGGAGCCTATGCTATCCAGGGTCTGGGGGCCTTCATGGTCAGCCGCATTGAAGGCAGTTATAGCAACGTGGTCGGACTCCCCTTGTGTGAAATCGTTCAGGCACTGGAAATTCTCGGCGCCCCGGTCCCCGTTCTTCAACAACACCGTTGAAGCAGGAAATGTTGATGAATCCGATTGCCACAAACCTGAAACTGATCCACCAGCAGATCGAGGCATCCTGTCTGAAGTCTGGCCGTAATCCGCAGGATGTTCGTCTGATTGCGGTCAGTAAAA
>JAKIUS010000331.1 GCA_021647445.1 Geopsychrobacter sp.
CACCGGCGAGGTGACCATGTCTGTGGCCATAAATAAGGCTCCGAGCAGCAAGCCACCGGTCAACAGATGAAAGAGCGGGTTTGGATATTTATCCGGTGAAACCGCCCAGAAAATGCCGCCGATGATCAGTACGGTGCCGATGAAGGAGACCGGGATATGCCAGCTGATGACCTTTTTCCACAGCAGGTAGAGGCCACCCAGAATCAATGCCAGGGCCGAAACCTCGCCCAGACTACCGGCCATGTTGCCGCTCAGATAGTTCAGGAAACCGCTATGGGCCAGTTCCGGCAGCTTGCCGGTCAGCATTACAACGGTCTTCATCTCGCCGAGGGGCGTGGCCGCTGTCACCGCGTCGAGGCTGGTGCTTAAGGGCGCCGGAGCGGTCCAGCTGGTCATCTGAACCGGAAAAGAGATCAGCAGCACCACCCGTGCGACCAGCGCCGGGTTGAAGGGATTATGCCCCAATCCGCCGTAGACCTGCTTGCCGATGAGAATCGCCACCGCCGCACCGAACAGCGCCAGCCACCAGGGAGCGGAGGCCGGTAGGTTAAGCCCGAGCAGGATGCCGGTCAGCACGGCCGAGCCGTCACCCAGAGTCAGTGCCTGGCCCTGTAGTTTGCAACTGAACGCTTCAGCAAGCATGCAGCCAAGGGTGCAGAGCAGCATGACCAGCAGGGCGGGCAGGCCGAAGAAGTAGAGAGGGACCGCACAGGCGGGGAGCAGGGCGTAGATCACCTTGCGCATCACCTTGTCGGTTGTTTCGCCGCTGTGGATATGGGGCGACGATGACAGATAAAGCTGATTTTCCACGTCAGAGCGTCCTTTTTTTCGCCATGATGGCGGCTTTGGCATAACGGATCGACTGGACCAGCGGCAGGGTTGCCGGGCAGATGTAGGTACAGCAGCCGCACTCGATACAATCGAGCGCATGGTAGTCAGCGGTTTCATCGAACAGATCGAGCCGGGCGTAAGCAGCAATGGTCGTCGGCTGCAGGTCGATCGGGCAGGCCCCGATGCAGCGCCCACAACGGATACAGGGACCGGCCGTAAGGCGCGGCAGATCTTGTTCGCGGAAGATCAGTAGCCCCGAGGTACCGCGAATCGCCGGTGGTTCAAGGGAGAGCTGGGTCTGACCCATCATCGGTCCGCCCATGATAATTTTGGCCGCTTCGCCGTTGAGGCCGCCACATTGATCGACCAGAAATTGTAGCGATGTCCCGACCCGGACCAGCAGGTTTTTGGGTTGCTTGATCGCGGGGCCGGTGATGCTTACCACCCGTTCAACCAACGGATGGCCCAGACGGATCGCATCGCTGATTGCGGCGCAGGTGCCGACGTTGTGGACCACTACGCCGACCTCCATCGGCAGGGTCCCCGAGGGGACTTGGCGGCCGGTGATGGCATCGATCAACTGTTTCTCCGCACCCTGCGGATATTTTACTTCAAGGGCCTGAACCTCGATGTTGCATGGGCCAGCCGCTTTGGTCATAATTTCGATGGCGTCGGGCTTATTTGCCTCGATACCGATCACCGCACGCTCGATACCGAGAACCGTCAGCAGAATTTTGATGCCGTCCAGAATCCGCTCGGTCGCTTCGATCATCATCCGGTGATCGGCGGTCAGGTAGGGTTCACACTCGACACCATTTAGAATCAGGGTGTCGATCTTCTTCTCTGGCGGGGGGGACAACTTGACGTGGGCCGGAAAGGTCGCGCCGCCCATGCCGACCATGCCCGCGGCCAGAATGCGTTTCTTAAGCTCATCGGCATCAAGGGAGGCAGGATCGGCACCCTTGAGACTCTCATCCCAGCTATCCTCTCCATCGGGTTTGATGACAATCGCCGGTAGCGCCTTGCCCATGGGGTGCAGGCGCGGTTCGATCGCCACCACTTCACCCGAGGTCGAAGCATGAATCGGCACGGAAACAAAGCCTTTGGCTTTGGCGATCAAGGTGCCTTTTTTAACCAAAACGCCAACCTCGACGCAGGCCTCGGCCGGTGCGCCAATATGCTGGGCTAAGGGGATAATCAGCTCTTCAGGCAGGGGACAGATTTCGATCGCCTTCTCTGCCGAGTAGTGCTTGCTATCGGGCGGATGCAAGCCGCCTTTGAAGGTTTTAAGAGTCATCACTTGAGTGCTCATAGGGTGTTATGCCGCCTCTTCCGGAGTTTTAACCGCCGTATTGGAAGCGATGAAACTGCTGCCATCGGGGTAACCCGTGGAGAAATCACGGATGCATTTGGTCGGGCATTTCGCAACGGCCACCTGCGTATCAGCGGTTGCTGCGTAGTCGATGCGGGCGAGGAAGTTTTCAATAATATAGGCTTCCGGGACGGCCTTCTTACAGATCTGACAGGCGATGCAACCGATCTTGCAGTATTTACGCACCAAGGCTCCCTTGTCACTGCTGTTGCACAGGACGTGGGTGCTGGCACTTAGGGGGGTCATTTTGATCACCTGGCGTGGGCAGGTCGCGACACATTTCTGGCAACCGGTGCATTTGTCACGGTCGATAACCGCCAGACCTTGAGGGGTCATCTCGATGGCATCAAAGGGGCAAGCGCGCATACAGGAGCCGAACCCCAGGCAGCCGCCACCGCAAGTCTTGGGGCCATCGGCGATCTTTTGTGCGGCGTTGCAATCTTCCAATCCAAGGTAACGATACTTCTGGCTGGCCTTGTCATTGTCGCCCTGGCAACAGACCAGGGCAACCTGCGGATCGGCCGAGACCGCTTCGACTCCCATGATGTGCGCGATCTTTTCGATGGTCTCGCTGCCGCCGGGGCTGCACAGGTTGGGTGACATCACTCCGGCGATAATTGCCTTGGCGTAGCCGCCGCAACCGGGCTGGCCGCAGGCACCACAATTGGCTCCGGGGAGAACTTCAAGAATTGCCAGTTCACGTGGATCGACTTCGACGGCAAATTTCTTGGCGGCGATCCCCAGGGCGATCGCGGCAAACAGGCCGATGCCGCCGAGGGTTAAGACTGATGCAAGCATGGTGTTTTTCTCCGAAAAACAAGGTTTCAAGGTGCAGGCTTCAGCTTCAGGAAGGGTTCTCCTGTGACCTGTCGTCTGATCCCTGAAGCCTAGGTAGTTACCCCTTGACTAAACCAGCAAACCCCATGAATGCGAGGGAGAGCAGACCGGCCGTGACCATCGCAATTGCCGTACCGCGAAAGCTTTGCGGCACGGGGGAAAGATCGATCCGCTCACGCAGACCGGCGAACAGGACCATCGCCAGGGTGAAGCCGATACCCGCCGCCATGGAGAAGACCACCGATTGCAGAAAGGTATAATCCTTCTGAATATTTAATACCGCGACCCCGAGCACCGCACAGTTGGTGGTGATCAGTGGCAGAAAGATGCCGAGGGACTGGTAGAGTACTGGGCTGGTC
>JAKIUS010000332.1 GCA_021647445.1 Geopsychrobacter sp.
ATAATCTTTAAATGAATCATTGGTATCAAATCCTTTGGATTGAATACTGGCATTCGGATTTTTCAATCTTGGAATAGCAGGCTTACCATTAAAAACTAAGTTTCCATCATTGGCAGCTTCACCATTTGCAAAATACCATTGATCTCCTTTTCTATATCCTTGTATTGCATCTGAAGTTTCGCTAACTGTATAAACAAGATAATCGTCTTCAACACCTGCAGGGGCTCGAAAACCTCGACCGGCACCATCGCCGCACCATGGGTCACGCAAGCCATCACCCCGAGCACACAACCGAAACAGTGGAAAAACGGCACAGGGATACACAACCGATCCAGGCTGTTGAAATCCATGCAACGGCCGATATTGAAACCATTGTTAATAACATTATGGTGGGTCAGCATCACCCCCTTGGGGAAACCGGTGGTTCCCGAGGTGTACTGCATGTTGATAACCTCATGTTCATCCAGGGTCGCTTCAACTTGGGCAAGCCGGGCAGGCTCGATTAGATCCGCGCCAGCGCGAATCTGTGCATAAGAGAGCAATTCGGCAGGACAATCATCACCCAAAAAGGCAACCGTCTGCAATTTCGGCAGTTTAGCGCAAGCCGCCTTGCCCTGTTGCAACCCCGGCACCACCCGGTGAACGATCTCAAGATAATCGGTGCCCTTGAATTCTCCGACCATGAACAGGGCCTTGGCATCCGACTGTTGAAGAAGATATTCCAGCTCCGCCGACTGATAACTGGTATTGACCGTCACCAGCACCGCACCGATCTTGGCGGTCGCAAACTGTAAAATCACCCATTCAGGAACGTTCGAAGCCCAGATCGCGACATGGTCGCCCTTGCCCAAACCCATCTGCAACAGACCGCGCGCAACCCGATCGGTCTCCTCATCCAACTGCCGCCAGTTATAACGCAAACCCCGATCCGCATAGATCAGTGCATCCTGATTTTCAAAGCGCTCGGCAATCGACCCTAAAAGTTCCCCCATGGTGCAATGTAAAGCCTTGTCCATCTTCCACCCCTTCGCATGAAAAACCCACAAAACAAAGATGATCGATCAGACCATCCGCTCAATTCAGAAGCGCTATTCTCGCCAAACTAAAGGCCGAGGTAAAGAGAGAAATCCCCACCGTCATTTTATGCTTATTTTTTAGGCAAAGGGCTATAGTCCACAAGGAGCATGGACCTGCCACGACAACTCCCGCTCTTTCCACAATCCTATCCACAGAAACTGTGTACAGTGTACAGAGGTCAGTCCCAATCAGACCATATAAACTATAAATTTCACCTTATTTCCAGTCAGTTACCATCTATCCACAATCAAAAAAGTCGAAAGATAAATTAACGCTAACATGTGAACCGAACGAACAAAACAGGACACTCCGCAAATGATAAATTGACCGATAATAGCAAATAAGTGGCCAGTCAAAAAAAACAGCGTTTCAATTTCTAGCCAATGCGAAATAATATTAAAACAGCACCAAAACACCACAAGCAACACAAACTATTCCCGGCTGTTTGTCCCAGATTTCAGCTCATTTTCGACTAATAGCTACGGCTTTTACTCTCAAATCAGCCAAAAGCTGGCATCAACCTTCCGAATTTCCGCTTCGGCTCGTATCGTCCGACAACCTCCGGATTCAGACCTTCGACACCAATCAAAAATTAAGGCTCCGCTTCAATCCTGGCCTTTTCTTTTGTCTGAAGTTTATTTTCCCACACACCACTAGACAATAACCTTGTTCTACATTAGAATCCCTCGCAAAACTCCTCGAATTCAACAGTCCCAATCGCTTAAAATCAATATTTGTAAATTTAATTATTATGACGAATGCAAAAGGCGGGATCTGTGAATTTCAAAATCGAACCAAAACAATCCAATTTTATGTTCGTACGCTGGGGACTGCTTCTGCTGCTCCTCGTTCTATATTTCTCTGTTAACCCCACATTTGCTGCATCGAATCTACATGACGCTGTTCAGCAGGCAATCACCAAGAATCCAGAGGTGCTGGCAAAGTGGAACGCACTACGCGCTGCGCAACATGAGAAAAAGGCGGCTAAAGGGGCCAATTACCCACGTCTCGATCTCAACGGCCGCATCGGCTACAATCGACAGAACTACAACGCTTACCAGCAGAATCTTAAACCACGCGAGGCTACGCTTGAATTGACCCAGCTTCTGTTTGACGGTCTGGCCACCCACAATACCATTAAAAAATTCAACCATATTTCACTGGTTCGCTATTTCGAACTTCTCGAGATATCCGAGAATATCGCGCTGGAAACAACCCGCGCTTATCTTGATGTCCTCAAGTACCGAACACTTCTGAATCTGGCAACTGATAACTATATTCAGCACCTTACGATCTATACCCAGGTTGAAGAACGGGTCAATGCTGGCATTGGCCGTGGCGTTGATCTGCAACAAGCCTTGGGACGACTGGCGCTCGCCGAATCGAACCGCATCACCGAGGCGACCAATCTGCACGATGTAAGCAGTCGTTATCTGAGGATCGTCGGTGAGCCTCCGGCCCTCTCCCTGGAGGACCCGGGCCAAATTGCGCCGGTGCTCCCGAAATCAATTCAAAATGCTTTTCGCAAGGCATTTGCCCAAAACCCTGCGTTTCTGGGGGCCATGGAAAACCTGAAGGCCTCCGAATACGACCGTAAAGTCCGTCGTGGCCGTTACTGGCCAAAACTAGAACTTCGCGCGCGGCAGGATGTCGGCTACGACCGCAACAATATTAGTGGTGACAGCGACGAAAGCACCGTAGAAATGGTTATGAACTACAACCTGTTTCGCGGGCGTACCGATGCAGAAACTATCCGTCAATTTGCCGACCGCCGCGAAGTGGCACGTGAACAGAAGAACAAAACCTGCCGAGATATCCGTCAAACCCTCGATATCGCTTACAACGATGTCCGACGCCTCGACCTGCAATTAATCCAGTTGGATCAACACCAAAGAGCAATTGCCAATACCCGAGAAGCCTATCGCAAACAATTTGATATCGGTCAGCGCTCATTGCTTGACCTGCTCGACACCGAGAATGAATTATTCCAGGCTAAACGCACTTACGCTTCGGCCTTATTGGATTACCAACAGGCGCGCGCGCGCACTGAAGCAGGCATGGGAAATCTGCTTGCAAGTCTCAAGGTAGAGCAAAAGGAGTACCAGCCCCTTGACGCTCTCGATGGTCTACGAGCTGATGAAATAGATCCAGATGCAATTTGCCCTCCCCTCGGCATTCCACTTTCTGGTCTGGAAAAGATTACCTACACACCACCGCCACTACCACGTCCACTACCGACGCCTCTCAAACCCGCGCCCATTGTCACACCACCGGCAAAGGACATTATTCTCTACTTTGGGCGTTGGAAGACAGAGCTCACT
>JAKIUS010000333.1 GCA_021647445.1 Geopsychrobacter sp.
GTTCGGGGGTCATGTTCACCAGTCTTTCGATTAAATTTTTTAATTCGCGGATGTTTCCGGGCCAGCTGTAGTTGGTTAATGTCTGTAATGCCTGTGTCGATAAACATTTGACCTCTCGGCTTTCCTGCCGGCAGAAGTAGCTCAAAAAATGGCTGGCTAGACGTGAAATATCTTCCTTGCGTTCTCTAAGCGGGGGGACGTGAAATGGCAGAACATTCAGGCGGAAGAAAAGGTCTTCACGAAAGTTTGCTTCACGAATTTCAGTTTCGAGATCTTTGTTTGTCGCGGCGATAACGCGGACATCGACTTCAATGGTGCGATTGCCGCCTACGCGTTCAAATTTTCGTTCCTGTAAAATTCTCAGAATCTTGGCCTGAGTTTTAAGGCTCATATCGCCGATTTCATCGAGGAAAAGAGTTCCGTTATGCGCTTGATCGAATTTACCCTTACGCGCAGCCGTGGCCCCGGTGAAGGCCCCCTTTTCATGGCCAAAGAGTTCAGATTCAATCAGTTCTTCGGGGATTGCCGCACAGTTTACCTCGACAAAGGATTGTGAAACACGTGTCGACTGATGATGAATTGCCCGTGCAACAAGCTCCTTTCCTGTACCATTCTCCCCTGTAATTAATACCCAGCCGTTACTTGGCGCTGCTAATGCTATCTGGTTTTTTAGTTGTTGAATCGGCTGACTCGAACCGATCATCTCGTGTTCTTTATTTATTTTAGCTTTAAGTTGCTGGTTTTCAGCCATGAGTTGGCTGACCTTCAGGGCATTTTGGATACTTAATAGGATTTTTTCAAGAGAGAGAGGCTTCTCAATGAAATCGTAGGCCCCCAGGTGGGTGGCTTTAACTGCCGTTTCGATAGTGCCATGGCCACTCATCATGATAACGGGTTGGCTGGGATGTATCTCTTTGATGCGCGCCAGGGTTTCCATGCCATCAATGCCCGGCATCCAGATATCAAGAAGGACAAGGTCTGGAGTTTCGTTCTGGACAACCCTGATTGCATCTTCTCCTGTGCTCGCGAACAGGGGTCGAAAACCCTCGTCAAGCAGGATCCCTTCAAGGCTTAAGCGGATGCTTTCTTCGTCATCAACTACAAGGATTGTTTGCATGGTTAGTCCAGATCAGGTTGTTCGTTCGTGGCTGACAGGAAGCTCGATTGTGAACTTAGCTCCCTGGGGATGATTGTTGCGCGCGCGGATATAACCGTCGTGATCAGAGATTATGGTTGAAACTATCGCGAGACCAAGTCCTGTGCCGGTTTTCTTGGTGGAGAAATATGGCTCGAAGAGTCGTTCTTTGTCTTCTGGAGAGATCCCGCAGCCCTGATCTGCAATGGAGAGCGTGATGATCTGTAGCTCTTTGTTGTAGGTGGTTTCTATCTTTATCTGCCCCTTGTTTTCACTGGCTGCAACGGCATTTTCAAGCAAATTGATCATAACACGTTTAAGCTGTTCGCGGTCGAGGTTTGCTGATGGCATTTCGGGTGCTTTGTTGAATGTGAACAGGATCTCTTTGTGCCCTTCTTGATAGAGGACAAGGGTCTCTTCAATAAGCTCATTGAGATTGCAGGGGGCTGGGTTTGTCGCCGGCATCCGGGCGAAATTAGAAAATTCATTAACCAGATTTTTGAGTTCGTCGACCTGGGTGATAATCATCTGTGTGCACTCATCGAAAACATGATCATCGCCACTGAACTTTTTCAGATACCTGCGCCGCAATCGTTGTGCCGAAAGTTGAACTGGGGTTAAGGGGTTCTTGATTTCATGGGCAATGCGCCGGGCAACTTCGCGCCAGGCCGCCATTCTTTGCGCCTTAACAAGGCCTGTCAGGTCATCAAAGACAACAACGGTTCCCATGAACGCACCCTGCTCATCTTTAAGAGTCGTCAGATTGACGAGCAGGGTGATGGTGTCATTGCCGAAAGGGAGGGACAACTGCTGACGAATGCTGTCCTTTTCACTTTGAAATAATTCTTTTAGAAGTCCTTTGATCGTTGGGAGGTAGCTTGTTGGAACGACTTCGCGAAAGTCCTTACCGATTACTTGCCCCGCATTAAAACGCAGAAGTTTCTCCGCCGATTTGTTGACCGTGGTCAGTCGGCCAAAGCGGTCGACTGAGATGATTCCAGCCGTAACATTGGCAAGAATTATCGCCATATAATTTCGGCGTTGCTCCAGTTCAATGTTTGAGCGTTGCAGGTCACGGTTTGCTTCTTCGATCAGACTGCGGCCTTCGCGCAGGTCTGAGGTCATCTTGTTGAAGGCAGTTACTAACGTACTTATTTCATCTGTACTCCGTGTTTCAAGATGGATATCAAGGTCGCCTGCCGCTACTCGGGTGGTGGCTTCGGCCAGGTCTTGTATCGGGACCGTAATTCCCCGAGCTAGATGAAAACCAAACCAGGTTGCGAGGAAAATAATAATCAGGGCAATCAGCAAAAGAACAATGACGTAACTCTGTTGTATCTGAGTTTTAACAAGTTTGGTGCTTTTGTATTGCTCGACCGAGCTAGAAATTTCTTTCATTTTATTGATGAGAGAATAGGGGACATAGTGATTAACGACGACAACTCCAACGATATCAGCAGGATCCCAGTTGGAATGAATGGGCACAATGCCACGTATTAAGTCGGCCTTGCCGACTGGCGTGATTTCTGAAAACTTGCTCCCTTGGAGCCCCTCTTTGACCGGGTCAGAGGTGGCGGTGGTGATTTCGATAATTGGAAGTTTTGGATTGACGACCCGCACTAGTTCCTCCTGGGTCGCGGAGAATACCTCCACTATGCCAAGGTTATATTCCTCCTGTTTCTCTTTGATCATGTTGCGTAATTGAGGCAGGTTCTCTTCATTTAAAAGTTTATTCTTCTTGATCCGTTTGGCCAACTGGTCGGCGTAATAAAGTGCCGTTGCTTCGGAATTTCGGTAATAGGTAAGTGCAACATCAAGGGATTCATCAAGCGCTGATTCAACCTGGCGATTGAACCAGTTGTCGATACTGGTGCTGATGAATCCGGCCGAGGCAAAAAAGAGCAGCATGGTCGGAATGAGCGAAAGGGCGATAAAAGCCCCTACCAGTTTGCTACGTAATTTGGCTCCGGGAACCCCTTGCCGTCTTTCTAGGAATAATTTAAATATATTGCGAAATATCAGGAAGAGAAAAAGCAACACGAGCAGGATATTGAGATTGATCAGGGAGAGCGCAACTATGCTGTTTGACAGGGCTAGTTTATTGGAGAGTTCAAAAAGATGAGCCTCAAACTTTGGCAGCACGGGAATCATGATCGCAACCAGGGCCAACAGTAGCCATTCGCGATAATGGCGGTTACTTTTTTTCTGGTGGGTAATTGAGTCTTTCTGCTCCTGTGGCATGATACTCCTTAAATCTAGAATC
>JAKIUS010000334.1 GCA_021647445.1 Geopsychrobacter sp.
TACGTCACTTTTCGATTACCAAAGACGAGATATCTGACCTGTTATTTTATGCGGTCATCGGAGTGGTCGCCGGGGGGCGTTTCGGCGATACCCTGTTTTATAATGCTGATTACTACTTGTCGCATCCCTTGGAAATATTTTATGTCTGGGAAGGGGGAATGAGTTTTCATGGCGGGCTGCTCGGTGTGCTTGCCGTATTGCTGCTCTATTGCCAAAAGCGCAAATTCTCCCTGTTGATGATTGCCGATCTGGCTGCTGTTGCTGTTCCGATCGGCCTCGGTTTTGGGCGAATCGGCAATTTCATCAATGCCGAACTCTGGGGTCGTGTTACCGACTTACCGTGGGGAGTTGTATTTCCGGGTGCCGGATCACAACCCCGCCATCCGAGTCAGCTCTATGAGGCTGCGTTGGAGGGACTTTTGCTCTTTGTGATTATTTACGGATTACATCGGCTGAAGGTTCGCCCCGGTGTGGCGGCGTTCAGTTTTGTGACTTTTTACGGATTGTTTCGGTTTCTGGTTGAGTTTGTTCGTCAACCGGATGTTCATCTTGGTTTTCTCTGGGGAGGAGCCACCATGGGTCAGTTGCTGTCCTTGCCAATGATTATAGCCGGTAGTGCGGGACTTATTTGGCTATTGCAAAGGTCGCAGAATGGGCAGCATTGAAGGGGTGATTTTTGACTGTGATGGGGTTCTGTTTGAAAGCAGAGAGGCTAACTTGGCGTATTACCGCCGGATTCTAGAAAAGTTTTCTTACCAGCCGGTCGTTGTCGAGCAGAAGGAACTGGCCCATCTTTGTCATACTGCCAGTTCCGCAGATGTTCTTGCGGTGCTGGTAAAACCTCAAGACTTACAACATGCCCTGGATTACGCTGCGACGCTCGACTATCGTGAGTTTATTCCCTATATGCAACCGGAGCCACACCTGGCCTTTGTTCTGGAAAAGTTAGCGCTCGACTATCCTCTCGCGGTGGCGACAAACAGGGGAGCGAGCGTTGAGGCGATCCTTACGCATTTCGGCTTTGAACATTATTTCAGCGCCATTATCACCAGTCGCGATGTTAAGCGGCCGAAACCGGCCCCCGATATGTTGCTACTTGCCTCTGAACGGCTCAAAATGGCACCGGAAAACTGTCTTTTTATTGGTGACTCAGAGCTTGATCAACAGGCAGCAGCTGGCGCAAAAGTTCGTTTTGCAGGCTATGGAGGGCTTGAATCTGGCGAGCTGGTTCTGCAAAACCATCTGCAGCTACTCGATTATTTACCAGCAGCACAAAAAAACAGGGAGCCTGATGGCCCCCTGTCTGGGTTGCTTTGAGCGGCTATTTAGTGGAGATGTTTGGTCATCTCCAGAACATTGAGCGACCCCTTTCTGTGGTATTTTACTTGGTCCATCAGCTTGAAAATTATCTGCACACCACGCCCACCTTCGGCAGTTTCTTCGACTTTAGCTTTTACCAAACTCTGCAGATCAAAGCCGTGTCCCTGATCGAAAACCCTGATGGTTAACTCTTTATCCGAGGCCGTAATAGAGACTCTGACCTCCTTGGTTGGGTCGCAGTCGTTTGCGTGGCAGATGGCATTGGCCAGTGCTTCTGTTAATACCAGATTGAGGTGGTAGGCGAGTTCTTCACGGTCTCCTTGGTAGTAGCCGAGGGTGTGCGCAAGGCTCTCCCCAATCTTGCCGATCATGCCAAGATATTTGGTTTGATTCGGGACTGTGATGTCTACGTCAATCTGATCCGCCATTCATTCCTTCCATCTGCACGCAACATAATTATCCGAATCAAAAGCTGTCCAATGCTTCATCAACAGAGGCAAAAATTTCAAAGACCCGATGCAGCCTGGTCAGTTCAAACATGGATCGAACCTGCGGTTGGAGGTTGCACAGCTTGAGACTGCCCTCACGTGCGCTGGCATTTTTAAAACCAGAAACAAGGGCACCCAGCCCGGACGAATCGACAAACCTGACTGCGGCTAAATCGATAATCAGGTTGCATTTGCCCTCGTCAAAGAGTTGCAACATCTGTTCTTTGAGGTCGCCGCTGTTATGAGCGTCCATCCGCTCTTCCTGAACTTCTATCTTTACGATTTCATTCTTTTCTATGATGTTCAACTGCATGAACTCCTCCTTGAATTATTGGCCAGCTGAGGTATATAAATAGACATTATACCCCATATTTATTGTCGATGGTGCGTTACTGTCCCATGTCACGTTATTTAAGAACTTTCATCACAACCAAGGTGATGTCATCGTTGAAATGGCGCAACCCGGTAAAGATACGAACCTGATTCATGATTCTGTCAATCAGCTCTTGCGGCGTCATATCCCCACCCTCCTGCAGTAATTTACCGAGCCGGTCAACGCCAAAAAATTCACCACTATAGTCTTCTGCTTCGATAATACCATCGGTATAGAGCAACAGAATATCGCCCGCCATAAGTCTGGTTGATTGCTGTTCAAAATCAACCTCCGGCCGGATACCGAAGATGAGTCCCTCGGCGTCCAGCAGATCGATGGTTTGCTCTTGTTTACGCCAGAGTAACGGGTTGTTGTGCCCAGCGTTACTGTAGCTGAGCTTGTTATCCTCTGGATCATATTGCAAGTAAAACATGGTGACAAACAGATCTGAGCAGTCCATGTTGCCGAAGAAGAACTTGTTCAATGATTGGAGCATGGGAGCCGGTTGCTTAAGGCTGTCGATGCGGGCGTGAATAAAGGTGCGGGTTTCTGCCATTATCAGTGCGGAACCGATATTGTGCCCGGAGACATCGGCGATAACCAGATCGACAGCGGATCCCTCGCGTTGGATAAAATCGTAATAGTCGCCACCAATCTGATGAGCAGTGACGCAAAGCCCGGCAACGGCAATTTTTTCCATCTCTGGGATGCTAGCTGGCAACAGACTTCGCTGAATATTTTTGGCGATCTGCATTTCGCGCTCTTGTTCGCGGACCTCAAGCAGTACTTGTAGCTGTTTGTCGTTACGCCAGGCGATGGCGATCTGTCCCGCGAGATTTTCGAACAGAGCGATGAATTCTTTGATGAATATCCCTTTGACCGTGCGCGAAAAGGCCGAAAGCACACCAACCGTCTCGCCATCAAGCACGATTGGAGTGTGGGCAAAACAGGTGATCCCTTCACGCAGGATAATCTCTGCCGATGTGGGTTTATCGAGAAAATCAGTGTCATTAACTACGGTGGTGACATTGGAGAGGAAAGCCTGACCGATGTAGGTTTCTCTATTCAGGTTCCGTTCCGATTGCCCAAAGTGGACTGAGGACATCCCTTTTTGACTTTTGACCACCAAAGTCATGGATTCCTGTTCAAGAAAGCGGATAACGCAAAGATCGAACTTGAACTGGGCACTTAGCAAGCTAAGGATAT
>JAKIUS010000335.1 GCA_021647445.1 Geopsychrobacter sp.
GGCCATTGTGCTAAATCTGGTTGTTCACGCAATCGGTTTGCGTATGCCGACGGACAAGCGGCTGTGGGGGGCCTTCTTTGGCATGGGCCTGCTCAACAACATGATCCCCTTCTGCCTGATTGTCTGGGGCCAGACCCATATCGCCAGTGGCCTCGCATCGATTTTTAACGCAACAACTCCGGTTTTCACCGTCGTCGTAGCCCATGCGTTTACTAAGGACGAAAAACTCACGGGCGGACGGTTAGTCGGTATCGTTGTCGGCTTTGCCGGTGCCGCCATAATCATCGGCCTGGATAGTTTAGGTACCCTGGGCACCAATACCCTGGCGCAATTGGCGGTCCTTACTGCAGCGCTCTCCTATGCCTTCGCTGCGGTTTACGGTCGACGCTTCAAACGTTACGACGTTGCACCGCTGGTAACCGCAACGGGACAGGTCACCGCATCAACCATCCTGTTGGCGCCCCTGGCTCTCATCGTCGATCAACCCTGGACGCTGGTCATGCCGGGACTCGGAACCTGGGCCGCGCTGCTCGGACTGGCTCTGTTTTCGACCGCACTCGCTTATATTATTTACTTCCGCCTGCTGGCGACAGCAGGAGCGACAAACCTGTTGCTGGTCACCTTTCTCATCCCGATCAGCGCGATCCTGCTCGGCGCGCTTTTTCTTAATGAGCACCTCGCGGTGAAAGATTTTACCGGTATGGGTTTTATCTGCCTGGGGCTGACCGCAATCGATGGGCGGCTCTTCAGATTTTCAGGCAAAAAGATAAGGGGCAAATCAGCACCGCCCCCCCTTGCCCCAAAGCCGGATTCAGAGTAATACCAGACCGCAGAGGTGAAAGTGAAGTTTTGACGTGAATCAAAAAGGTTTACCGTCACCGCTACCGGCCAAGACGGGGGTTGCAATCAGGATCAACCCAGCCATCAGCAAAAAAATTCATTGCATAATAAAACCCTTTATTTACGTAAGAGTTTTTCTACTCTTGTGAACTTTGCCACTTTTGATACGCACGGACGGCAACCAGAATCAAAATGACCAGTGCCGGGAGCAGTACGTAATCCAGGTAAGGGGTCATGGCACTCAGGCCGAGCACCCCGAGAGACACAACCAGAAGCGGGGTAAAGCAACAGAGCGCAACAATACCCGTGCCTGTTAGAGCAACAATGAAGCGATTACGAAACCTGTTGGAGTCCGTACTCATCCTGCACTCCTCTGCTGCTGGATCGGTGGGCAGGAAATGTCTCCGTAGCTGCAGAAGACGCAGCAGTCGCCCTCCAGTGGTTTCAGTAATTTTCCACAACCCGTACACGGGTGAAAAAACCGGCAGGCATCGGTCGACATGGTCAAGGTTTCGGCGTATCCACAACTGGGACAGGTCAATTTCGATTCGGGGATAATTTTCATCGGGAAATCCTTTCTTTGTCTGCGGGTCTCTTCGGGTCAGTCGATTTCCACCGCCTTGCAGATCATCGCTCCGCCTGCCACCGGGCAGATCTTATGGCAGTGGCAGTCGCCCAAGCAGGCCCCCGGGTTCACAATAACCGCCTTTATGCCGCCCTCAACCTCTTGCATCTCATAGCATCCCCCCACGCACACGTTCATGCAGAGACCGCAACCGACGCATTTGTCAGGATCAACACTGCGTACGTACATCGGCGTCCATGCTGTACCGTCCTGACGACGGAAGGTCAAATATTGCCTGCTTTTGCAGATTTTTTCGGAACAGCAATCACTCATAGTTCTTCGCTCCCGTCAGTCTGCTTACTGTGGCGGCAGGGTCGCCTGGTAACGACCAGTTTCGTTGATCGCCTGGACCAGTTGTTCAGGGGTGATCCGTTGTGGGTCATAGCTGACGGTCGCTCTTTTCTCCGCGTAACTGACGCTGACATTCTGTACGCCGTCCAGCTGTTTCAGGACCGTCTTCACGGTGTACTTACAGGAGGCGCAGGTCATACCATCTACCGACAGTTCGACGTTCTGTTCCGCAGCCGCCTGAGCCGAGGAGGTTCCGCAAAATTTCAAATCGGCGCAATTTTCGGCCAGGCTTGCCAGGGTGAGCGCGCCGCCGGCCAGAACCAGCAGCATGAGAATCCGTTTAACGATCTTGTTCATCGGGTCGATTCCTTTTCAATCAAGAATAAACGGCATAATTTGCGGAAAGAACAACATCAGCAACGCGAACAGGGTGGCGAGCCAGAGCAGGATTTTCTGGACCTTTTTACTCCCCTTTGCGCAGCAGGCAGAATCCTCGCAGTCCGCTTTCGGCTTGCGATAGGTGAAATAAAACCCTCCCCCCAGAAACAGCAGGGTGATAACCATAAAATAAAGCCGATAGGGTTCCAAGACGACAAAGGCACCGGCACTGCCGATACCAAGAAAAACCAGCAACAGCGGGCCAAGACAGCAGGCCGAGGCGAGGAAGCCGGTGATTACCGCGCCGATCAGGCCGAAGCCGAGAAGTTTTTTCTCGTTTTGTGCTGATGTTTCCAATGCTTCCATAAATAAAGCTCCCTTGGTGATTGCTCAATAAGCTTTTAACGCTCACAGAAGCGGATTGGCTCGTCCCCCACTCCAGAGAATCTGGCGGTATGGCCGAGGGTTCATTCATTTTCTTCCTGATTTCAAATATAGCGTCTGTACTATGGTACGGTGTCAAGAGTATCTTTTAACGTGTAATTTGTGAGAGTGAATCTGTGGCTAAAAAATGTTTAGATCAGGGAATCCCGCAGACATTGAAAGACTGGTCTTAAAACGTTAAAAAAACACAATTTCTTCCAGATTCCGACGACAGGGTTTAGGCAAAGAGACGGCACGGGCAATCTTGCAACTGAACCCTGAGCAAAATGTGACTTTATGGCATTCTTCATCTCCCACTTGACAACTGTGTGACTACCGGGGAACCTAGCGAGCATGCACCCAAGTTCCCTGATCAGACATATGTTTTTTCTGAGCCTGATCTTGCTCTGCTTGGGCGGTTGCGTCACCAGCGGCAGGCAACCACTCGCAATAAATGGCGTTCTTGACCTATCCCGGTGGGACTTCGATAGCAGCGGAAGCGTAAACTTGGACGGCCAATGGGCGTTCTACTGGCAGCGCCTGCTTTCCCCAAAGGAGTTCTCAAGCGCCAAACCGGTGCCGATGACCGATTACTTCAGCATTCCAGGCCGATGGGATGGACGAGTGATCAATGGTGAGACGCAAACAGGTGACGGCTATGCCACTTTTCGCCTGAAGGTCAAATTGAAACCAGACCGTCGGATCATGGCTGTCCGCATAAAGGAAGAGTCTTCGGCATACAGGTTGTGGATCAACGGACAGGAGGTTGCGCATAATGGTGTCGTTGGCAAGAGCCGAAACGCTATGGTGCCTCAATACCTACTCCAGG
>JAKIUS010000336.1 GCA_021647445.1 Geopsychrobacter sp.
GTCTATTCACAAGCGCAATCTAGCACCAAAACTGAACCTTTGGCAATCCCGATCCCTTATTGAAGAAAGCATTCCAGAGAGATGCGGGATCAATGCACCAGAAGCCAAACTATGTTAAATTTTCAGGGTGGCGATAACCTCTCCTCTTCGCACTTGCCCCGCCACTCGTCGGAGAAATTTAAGTGGAACGTGCCTCACAACAGAACCTGCCTGATCTCGATACGCGCCTGTTGTCCAACTTCGTCTACGAGATCAACATCGCTCGCCGCCATATGTCGACCTACCCGAACGGCCATCCGATGATTGCAAAATCAACCGACAAGGTCCTCGGTCTGCTCGATCGACTCTTTGAATTTCGCCCCGCTATCGGCTTTGGGGTCGCCCGTGATGCGCTGATGTTCGAAGGAGAATGGCTCGACCGCAAGAATCCTGTGTACCGTGATTTTGCCGCTTTTCTCTTTTCACGTGGGATTGCTGCGATCCATTTTATGCGTCACGCCGATTGCGATGAGTTGATCCGCTTCAACCAGCTCCTCCGTTCGGAACGCGCCGAAATCCAGCAATATGGTGGCTACCCAGCTCTGCTTGAGACGCAACAGATCAGTCATGTCAAAGTCATTCCGGTTGACTACCGCAACTTTACCACCGTCGATGAAGAGCGGATCGGCCAGGATGATTACGATCAGGAACGCGAACCCCTGTGGGAAAATTTTCTCCTCGGCATGATGGAAGGAGTCCTCGATCCTGCGGGAAGCCGTCTCTATATGCCGGCAGATTTTGACCCGCGCCTGGTGGCGGGTATTCTCAACCGAAAATCAGAAGGCCAGGGAATGTCCGGCAAAGAAAATTACGAAGCGGTGATCACTTCGTTTATCAGTCAAACAAGAGCGACCGGCAGTACAAACACTAGGGGACGGCCTCAGGGGCCGAGCAACGAAGAGTTGGGCACATTGATTACCGAACTGAACCCTGAACTACGCCGGCAATTTCTCAACAGCACCTTCCGCACACTCGACGCCAGGCAAGGCTCCGCTGAAGTCGTGCTGCAGGCGTTCCCGAAAGAGTTGATTATTGACAGCCTCAACCAGATCAACCAGCAGCAGATACAGGTCTCCAGCAGCATTCTCAATCTGCTGGGCAAACTCTCAAAACATCAGAACGATACGCGCCGCAGCTCAACCATTCAGGGCAAGACCACTCTTGACAGCACTGATGCCAACGAGAGGATGCGACTGATTTTCCGTGAAGAAGACAACCGTATTTTCATTCCGGAAGCCTATCAGAATGCACTCGACACCATCGTTTCCAGTGAGCAGGTCACCCTGCTAAAAGATGAAGAGATGGAGAGCCTGCGGGCGACCCTCTACAGCCAGTCGGTAGAACGACAAACCTGTGCAATCGCCTTTGAACTGATGAGCACAGCAGATTCTGAACTTGAAAGCACCCTGCAACACAATCTGGTTGATCTCGCACGCTTCTTTTTAGAAACCGGAGATTTCACCGCGCTCAATGATCTGCATCAGCGCTGGACCGATTATCTTAATCGGGATGAAGTTGCAACCTTCTTCCTGGCCGAAGAGGTCTTGGCAACGCTCCATTCACGCGAGTTTGTCGTTGAAACCCTCGACGCATTGGAACGCTTCGGCCCTGATAAACAGGAAGAAGTTCGTGACTATATCCTGGCTGTCGGTGCGCCCTTTGCCGATGAATTAATCAATCGACTCTCCCAAACAGAAAGCATGACAATCCGCCGCTACTACATGGGGTGTCTCAAGGATATGGGGAGCAATGCCCATGAAGCGATCTTAGAAGGCCTTCAAGATCAACGCTGGTACCTGGTGCGCAACCTGGTTATTGTCCTCGCCCAGCAGCAGATCCCGGCCCTGATCAAAAAGCTCTATCCTCTCCTTGACTATCCCCACCCGCGTGTCCATCAGGAGATACTCAAACTGATGTTTATCTACAACCGACCGCGCGCCGAACGCCAACTTTTAGAAGAACTTAAAACCCCGGATATTCCAACCCAACTCTACGCCGCCCAACTGGCCGATCGCAGCAATGAAAAGAGCACCCAGCGACAACTATTAACGATCCTGCGCGATGCGCCCTTTAATGATGAAGGGATGGAATTAAAGGTTCAAATTTTAAAAGTGTTGGCAAAAATTGGCGACGCAGGTGTGGTTTCACTGCTTGAGGGGTTGATCAATTCTGGCAACCTGCTCCATCCCAAGCTCTTCCGCAAGTTGAAATTTGAAACAATTAAGACCCTGAGTCGTTACCCGGCAAAGGCCGCCGCGCCCCTGCTCAAGACATTGGCCAAGAGCAACAATAGCGAAACCGCCTCCCTGGCAGTTGAACAATTGCGCCAACTACACAGAGATATGCCATGAGTACACGCCTTGAAAACATCCACGCCTTTATTAGACGCCTGACAACTGCGGCAGCCAATGCGGCGCTCTACAGCTTGGAACACCGGCAGGTGTCCCATCTGTGCAACCTGGCCCAGGTCCATCTTCAGCGTGCCCTGGAAGGGACAGAAGAACTGAGTTTCCTGTTAATCGATGACCAGCTGATTTTCGATAACCTACCCTTGGAGAACAACCTGTCGGTTGAAAAAATGATTCAAGGGCTTAAACGCCGTGGCATTGGCACCCTCAAATTGTCAACAGATATCAACACAGAACAGATTCGTGACCTGGTTGCGGTCCTGGCACTCGGGCCAGCATCCTCCGAAGAAGCGGTTTCGAGCAGTCATATCCGCTACGGGAAACTCGAAGTCCGCTACGCAGAAGGAAGTACCGGAGAAATTGATACCACCGCCAGTCAAATGTTCGATCAGTTCCCCGCCCTGGCCAATATTCAGCAGGATGAACTTTCAGAGTTTATGAATCTTTATCGTGCGGCACGCCAGCGGCAACGGCTCAATATCGTAGGCATTTCAGATATTGTTTCCGGTTTTGTCGATGCCTTCAGCTGTAATGCCGACCCCCTGATGGCCCTTGCACCCTTGCGTGGGCTGGATGAATACACCTACACCCATTCGACCAACGTCTGTATTCTCAACCTGGCCCAGGCACGATTGCTCGGCATTGAAGGCCAGACCTTGCATGAGATCGGGGTTGCCACCATGCTGCACGATATCGGCAAGCTATTTGTTCCCGCCGAAATCCTGCAGAAACCCGCCCAACTGGATGATCAGGAATGGGCCATCATCCAGGAACATCCGCGCAAAGGGGCCGAATACCTATTCAACACCCCGGGAGTCCCCCGCCTGGCGGTCGTCACTGCCAACGAACACCACATGCGCTACGATGGTTCCGGCTACCCCAGTGTCTCACGCCCCTGGCAACAACACCTCGTCAGCCAAATGACGACCA
>JAKIUS010000337.1 GCA_021647445.1 Geopsychrobacter sp.
GGGTCCGAGACGGAAGAACTTCTTCGGCGGCTCCTCCATGAAGTCATCCTGCTCAATATAGAGTTCGTGACTGAAGGGGAGACTGCGGGTGCCGAGATCCGGTTTTTGGGGATGATTAGGCGCCTGCAGCTCCTCGACGTGATCACTCGGTATATTGGTGATCGTCAGTTTCAGTGGCTTTAAGACCGCCATGCGTCGCTGGGCCGTGGCGTTTAAACTCTCGCGGACAGACTCTTCAAGCACCGACATGTCGATCCACGAATGGGCCTTGCCGACTCCGATCTTCTCACAGAAATTACGCACCGCCGCGGCCGGATAGCCCCGACGGCGCATGCCAGAAAGCGTCGGCATGCGTGGATCGTCCCAACCTTCGACGTGCTTTTCGTTGACCAGTTGCAGCAGCTTGCGCTTGCTCATCACCGTGTACGAGAGATTGAGACGTGCAAATTCGATCTGCTGCGGCGCGTGGATTTCAAGCTGCTGCTGGAACCATTCGTAGAGAGGACGATGGTCGGCAAATTCGAGGGTGCAGATCGAATGGGTGACCTCCTCGATGGAATCTTCCTGGCCGTGGGCGAAATCGTACATCGGATAGATGCACCATTTGCTGCCGGTACGATGATGTTCGGCATGCAGAATACGATACATGGCAGGATCGCGCAGGTTCATGTTGGGGGAGGCCATATCGATTTTGGCCCGCAGAATATGCGCGCCATTCTCAAATTCACCGTTCTTCATTCGCTCAAACAGATCAAGATTCTCGGCGACGCTGCGCTCACGAAAAGGGCTGGCGATACCCGGTTCGGTGAGACTGCCACGGTTGGCGCGCATCTCTTCGGCTGTTTGGCTGTCGACATAGGCCTTGCCCGTCTTGATCAGCTGGATTGCCCACTGATGGAGCTGTTCAAAATAATCGGAGGCAAAATAGAGATGTTCACCCCAATTAAAGCCGAGCCAGTTTACGTCGGTCTTGATCGATTCGACATACTCCGTCTCCTCTTTTGCTGGGTTGGTATCGTCGAAACGCAGATGGCAACATCCGTCATAGCTTGCGGCCAGGCCGAAGTTGAGGCAGATACTCTTGGCGTGACCGATATGCAGGTACCCGTTCGGTTCGGGCGGAAAGCGGGTGATCACTTGCTGGCGATGACCGCTCTTAAGGTCTTCATCAATAATGGTTCGGATAAAGTTGCTGGTTGGTTCCTGGCTCATTTTTGCGTGTTCTCTTTTCTATAGAATCCACCCTTAAAAGGGTGAGGAGTTTATCTCGACTTTATTTGTAATTATTCAGCCATCATACCGAGTCGTTACATTTACTTTTAATTTCGGCAGTATCTCTGTGACCGCAGGCGCGATCAAGTAAAAAGTCTAACTTTGGACAACCAGGACCACTGCGTGGGCCGAAATCCCCTCTTGGCGGCCCTCGAAGCCGAGGGTTTCGGTGGTGGTCGCCTTGATATTGACCCGATCAGGTACAACCTGGCAATCTTCGGCGATATTGAGACACATCTGAGCAATATGCGGCGCCAGTTTCGGTTGCTGACACAAGAGGGTCGCATCAAGGTTGCCAAGGACGTAACCGCGCTCATGGACCAGCGCGACAACATGGCGCAACAGTTTGCGGCTGTCGATCCCCTTGAAGGCTGGGTCGGTGTCGGGGAAATGCTTGCCGATATCGCCAGCACCGAGAGCGCCAAGCAGCGCATCGCAAATCGCGTGCAGTAAGACATCGGCATCGGAATGACCGAGCAGGCCGGTATTATGGGGTATATGAACTCCGCCCAATATCAGTTTGCGCCCTGCAACCAATTTATGAACATCAAATCCGTGTCCGATGCGCATCAGTGATCTCTCCCCGTTTTGAGTAAGGCCTCGGCGATCAATAAATCCTCCGGTGTGGTAATTTTGAGATTGCGATAATCGCCTTCAAGCATCGCCACCTTAAGCCCGAGGCGTTCGACCAGCGAGGCATCGTCGGTGCCGCAAAAATTATCTTCGGCCGCCTTCTGATAGGCCTGCCATAAGATTGCAAAACGGAAGGCCTGCGGCGTCTGCACCTGCCATAAGCGACTGCGCTCCGGCGTGCCTAAAATCAGCTCTTGCTCGACCTCCTTGATGGTGTCTTTGACCGGCACCCCGACCACCGCGCCGTCTTTTAGCACCGCCGTATCGATGAGTAGCGGGATCAACGCCGGGTTCAATAGTGGTCGAACCCCGTCATGGATCAGCACCACCGCATCCTGCGGTATCTGATCAAGCTGCAACTGTTGCAAGCCGTTGCGTACCGAATCCTGACGCTCTTTGCCGCCAGCGATAATCTTAGCCAGCTTGTTCAGGTTAAGATCAGGTAAGATTTTCTCAGTGAAAAAAGCTATCTCATCGGCGGGGATGATCGGATAGATATGGTGAATCGCCGGGTGGCGTTGGAACAGCTCAAGTGTCCGGGCCAGGATGGAGCGACCAGCGAGTTGTAGATACTGTTTATTGAGTCCGGCCCCCATACGGCGGCCCATACCTGCGGCAGGAATCAGAACTGTCGTATTCATGATGCACTCGTAAAAAAGGGAACGATCTCTCGTCCCCGCTTATGCCGCGCCAATAAGAAAGACCAGGCATTTGCGCCCGGTCTTTTTAGCTCTTATCAAAAAGCGACCTCAGTGAAAAATTTGCTCAAGTTGGTCGATGACCGATTCCTCTTTCGTACCCTGAGAAAGGGCGACCTCGGTCACCAGCAGACGACGGGCCTGCTCGAGAACCTTCTTTTCTCCGTAAGAGAGATCTTTGTTGTCGCTGATTAGGTAGAGTTCACGCAACACCTCGGCGACTTCGTGCAGATCACCGGACTTGAGTTTGTCTTGATATTCGCGTTGACGACGGCTCCAGGAGGCGATTTTGCCACCGGTTCCCGGTACGCCGAGTACTTCGAAGATCGAAGGGATCTTCGCCTCGTCGATCAGTCCACGCAAGCCAACATTGGCAACATTGTTGGTCGGAACCATGATGGTCATATCACTATCGACGATGCGCAACACATAAAAGTTCTGGCTATGACCAGAGAATTCACGGGTTTCAATATCCTCGATAACTCCGACACCTTGTGTCGGATAAACTGCCATATCGCCTTTTTTAAACAATAGCTTTCTCCTTTTCGAATGTATTAGACTATCATAAACCTATAACTCGGTCAAGGATCAAAGGTCGGACCAAAGGCGAAAAACGCTTTTTCTCTGCATGGTTATCGACCTTACTGTTAAGATCTGATCTCTTTTTGTGTCCCGTTTATGCTCTGGAGTTACGACCCTCATGAATAGACTGCTTCTCCTGCTTTTTCTATTGCTGCCGCTTAGCGCAGCGGCGGCCCACCGGCCCGGTCAGA
>JAKIUS010000338.1 GCA_021647445.1 Geopsychrobacter sp.
AACATTGGGTGATTGGAAGCCGATATCGTAAATATGGAAACCGAGGTGCATGAATTTACGATCCAGATGAAAAAAGGGGAAATTGCCATCGATGGGTAAGGCTGGGGCCAGTTTGACCACCCCGGTAATCATCAGGGGCGCAACTTCACCAGCCGCACGTGCCATCGCCAGGATCAGCCCGGTCATAATTCCGGGTGAAGCCATGGGCAGCAGAATCCGATAGAGGGTTTGAAATTTGGTCGCACCCAAAGCATAGGAGCCCTCACGCATGTCACGAGGAATCGCGCCCAGTGCCTCTTCAGTCGACACGATCACCACCGGTACGGTCATCAGCGCCAAGGTCAAGCTGGCCCAGAGCAATCCGCCTGTCCCGAAGGTTGGAGTCGGCAGCCGTTCAGGGAAGAAGAGGGTATCCAAGCTGTGACCGATACCGTAAATGAAGAAACCGAGACCGAAAATGCCATAAACGATAGAGGGGATGCCGGCCAGATTGTTGACGGCGATACGGACGACGCGCACCACAACGCCATCCCTGGCATATTCGCGCAGATAGACGGCGGCAATCACCCCGAGGGGAAAAGAGAACAGGCTCATAACGAAAATCAGCATCACCGTGCCGAAGATCGCTGGAAAGAGGCCGCCTTCGGTGTTCGATTCACGCGGCTCGCCGCTCAGCAACTCCCAGAGTTTTTGACCATAAAAGAGGACCTTGGCACCGGTCGTCATCTGGTTTGGGGTGTAGGCACGCACGATATCGACCAGTGCGATCTCTTTTTCAGTTCCACTGGCATCACTGAGCACTGCGGATGCCTGGCGGGCAGCGGTCATGCGTTTGGTCTGCAACTTGACCAGCTGGCCAAAGTCTTTATCGAGAACCGCTTTCTGCCGGATAAATTTTTGTGCCCTGGAATCATCAACCGGCACATTATTGTATTCCAGCTTAAGTAGTTTGAGCCGCAATTGTTCTGCCTGGTAACTAGAAGTCTTAAGTCGCTCTTCGAGTTCGGCAAGACCCTGTAAATCATGTTCCGCAACCCGCAGTTGCTGCTGAAGGGTCACAATATCAGCCGTTAGCTCTCGCCCCTTGGCATCTTTTATGGTCTTCAAGGTGCCGTAAAAATCACCATGTTCAACCCGTTCCAGCACCAGCAAGTTTTCGGGAAGACTGGTTGCGATAATCTGTTTTTCATCGATCCAACGAAAATCGAGACTGTAGAGATCCCGGTTGGCGATCTTATATTGGCGGCGCAACCCGGACTTGTCAGCCGTCTCTTCGGACTTGATCTGTCGACCGTAGACCCGACTGTTGTCAGCCAATTGCACGTCCTGAATTTCCGCAGGCCAGAAGACCCCCAAACCATTGACCATGATGACAACCAACAACACCAGGGCGCTGAGCAGGGTCATCGACAGAGCGGCAGCACTCAGCCAGACCATAGGTTCCCCAAGTTTCCAGAAGTTTTTACGTTGGCTTGTTGCGTCATTCGGCATCAGATAAAGCTCCCTTAAAACCGGCCGTATTTGGCGCGTAGACGTTGCCGGACAATCTCGGCAACCGTGTTGACAATAAAGGTCATGACAAACAGGATGACCGCCGACAAAAACAGGGTGCGATAGAGTGAACTATCGACCGGGGCTTCGGGAATTTCCACGGCGATATTGGCCGACAAGGGCCGCATGCCATTGAAGATCGAGAGATCCATAATCGCAGTATTGCCGGTTGCCATCAGCACAATCATGGTTTCACCCACCGCACGACCAAACCCGATCATGGTTCCGGCAAAGATGCCCGGACTGGCCGAGGGCAAAATCACCCGCCATACGGTCTGCCAACGACTGGCACCTAAGGCCAGTGAAGCGGCCTTCAGACTGGTTGGAACGTTGGAGAGACTATCTTCGGCGATAGTAAAGATGATCGGAATTACCGCAAAACCCATGGCGAAGGCGATAATAATGCAGTTACGCGGATCGTACCGGGTCCCGGTTTCGGTGAAGAGCCACTGCTTAAGGTCGCCGGCGAATAGCCAGTTTTCCAGTCCCGGACCCAAGGTGATGGCGATGGCCACCGCAATCAGAATCACCGGCGCAATCGCCAGGAATTCAAAGCCGCGTTCAACCCGCTTGAGCGGTTCAAAATGTCGGGCCGATTGCCAGATCAAGAGGCTGACCATCAATGCCGCAGGCACCAGAATAATGCTTAAGAAGAGTGAACCCAGCGAACGTTCAATTAATGGCGCCAACCACAGGGCGGCCAGAAAGCCGATAATGACTGTCGGTACCGCCGCCATCACCTCGACCGCCGGTTTGATCAATTCACGTAGCCTCGGACGGGCAAATTGACTGGTATAGATTGCACCGAGCAGGGCCAAAGGCAGGGCAAACAACAGGGCGTAGAAGGTCCCCTTGAGGGTACCAAAAATCAGTGGCGTCAGACTGAGCTTGGGTTCGTAATCATCGGAGGCCGAAGAGGATTGCCAGGCATAGACAGGTTTGTCGTAGCCCTCATACCAGACCTTCAAAAACAGGGTCTTAAAACTCACTTCGGGATGGGGAATATCGAGTCGCCAGCTTAAAATACGTCCCGATTCGGTCAGAGCGATCAGACCGTCACCACGTGTTGTCAGGCTATATTTGCGAATGTTTGCCCCATCTCCCAAGGCGAGGAGAAAGCGTTCGCTGGTCATGTGGTCGAAGTGCAAACCATCGGAACCAAGACTGATCACTGTCTTGTCGTAAGTGGAGGGTGTCAGCTCAAGGATTGGGCCTTGGTAGGCTGACAGATCATGGATGCGGGTTAGTTTTTTGACCTTCTGCGCGTCACGCACGGTAAACCAGGTACTGATATTGCCCTGCTCATCCCCGACCGCCAGCGAAACATCACCGAACACCAGATTTAAGGCGGTGATTTTGCGCTTGTCGCTAAAGGCCTGCAAGGTTTCACTATGTACCGGTTCTTCACTGTCAGAGAGATCCCAACGGATCAATTCGCCCTGATCGGTCCCCGCATAGAGTTGCAGGCCGTTGCTGCTCAGGGCGATGACGCTGATCTCACCCTGACTTTCGGCATCAAGGTGGTTTTCAAATTCCCTGACCTCCTCTTCACCCATAAAGTTTTCACTGACCTCTGTTACCTGCAGTTGTAACTGGTGATCAGCAGAAAGGTTGACCCGGGTACGACGGCCCTCTTCGTTGAGACGGGCTAAAGAGATGAGTGGCAGACCCGTTGTCGGCGGCGGGAAGCTGGCGCGGTTTATAACCTTGTGCCGGATACTGCGGCGGTTGTCATCCGCTTTGTCGAAGAAAGGGCTGAACTTCACCTTAATTAAGCTCAGTGAACCGTCGTCCCACAGCAGAGCGCGATTTTCGCGGCCGTAGG
>JAKIUS010000339.1 GCA_021647445.1 Geopsychrobacter sp.
GCAGCAAGTTCAATTATCGACAGGGGATGGAATAATGAAGATTGTAATTCTTGATGCACATGCTGCGAATCCGGGTGATCTGAGTTGGGATGCCCTGAGCGACTATGGTCAGCTGCAGGTCTATCCGCGAACCGCAAAAGAAGAGCTGATCGAACATGCGCAGGGGGCCGAGTTTTTGTTGACCAATAAGGTGGCTCTGCTCGCGCCAGAGATCGAACAGCTTCCCGCCTTGCGTTATATCGGCGTACTAGCGACCGGTTACAACGTCGTCGATCTTGAGGCCTGTCGTAAGCGCAAGATTGCGGTCACCAATATTCCCGGTTACAGCTCGGCGTCGGTCTGCCAGATGACTTTTGCCCTGATCCTGGGTCTGGCTCACCAGGTGCCCCATCATCAAGAACTGGTGCGTGACCGTAGTTGGAGTCGTAGCAACGAACCCTGCCTCATCGATCGCCCCCTCATCGAACTGGCGGGGTTGACTCTCGGTCTGGTCGGTTTTGGACAGATCGCACGTGAGGTGGCGCAGGTTGCCATGGCGTTTGGCATGCAGGTCCAGGTTGTGACCGCCCACCCGCAGAACTATCGGGAGGCCTGGTCGCAGGTTGAGTTTGTTTCGCTCGAACAATTGACCCTCAGCAGTGATATTATCTCGCTCCATTGCCCTCTGACTGCGCAAACCAATAATCTGGTCGATGCTAATTTTATTAGCCGGATGAAAAAAGACGCCCTGCTTATCAATACTGGTCGGGGTCTGCTGGTCGATGAACCCGCAGTCGCTGAAGCATTGCATGCCGGCCGCTTGGCGGGGTATGCCGCAGATGTCCTGGGGGTTGAGCCACCGCCGACGGAGCATCCGTTGCTTGATGCACCGAACACCCTGCTGACGCCGCATATCGCCTGGGGAACCCGGGCGGCGCGACAACGTCTGATCAGGATTGCGGTTGAAAATGTACATTCTTTTATTGCGCAACAAGGGTTAAACCGTGTTGTATGATTTTTCTTTTGGCGCTATTGAACCTGATTGCGTCGAGCAAGCGACAAGAAAGCACAACCCCTGTTATTGAAGACAATTCCAATGGTATACTGAGCCGATGATACGAATTTTCTCCTGTGTGTTGATCCTTTTTTTACTGGTAGGATGCGCTCCCCACCAACAAGCGGGTGTTGAACCTGCCGCAGATAAAACCGGCATCGCCGGACAGGTGATCGACCGTGAGGGTTCTCCGGTTGCGCGGGCCTGGGTCTACGCCTATCGCAATACCGGCAGCAGCCTGCGGGGACCGGCCGATTTTGGCGCCCTCACCGATAAACAGGGGCACTACTTTCTCGATATGGTTGAAGGGCGTTATTACCTGATTGCGCGCTGGCGTAAGGATGGTGGTGACGCCGGACCACCAAGGGCCGGCGACGCCTGGGCGATGCCAGCTAAGAACCCTGTCCCTGTCGCTCCCCATCGGATCAGTCATGCTGATTTTCGTCTGCAGGGGGTGCAGGCCGGACAACCGGTGCTGTTGCGCAGTGGCAGCCTCGGACATGGGAAAACCGGTTTTACCGGCCTGTTATTAGATTCCGTCGGAAAACCATTAGCGGGTGCCTTTGCCCTGGCCTACACTGATCTTGATTTTCGCCGCCGGCCAGATTTTACTTCGGCGGTGGTCGGTTCCGACGGCCGTTTCCGACTTTTTCTGCCCGCTGGCGGTCGCTACTGTCTCGCTGCGCGCATGCGCACCCGTGGCCAGCCCATGGCCGGTGAACCCTATGGCCAACTTGGTGATGATGAGGCGGGTTGCCTGTTGGCGGTTGAAAATAAGTTACTCGATATCGGTGATATCCGTTTAAGCCCCTATCGACGTTGAAGTCCTCATGGTGTTTTGCAGAAGGATTCTATTGATCATGCAGAGTTTTAAAATTTTGACCAGATTACGGATTGTTATTGTTGCCCTGCTGTTTCTTTTAGGCGGGGTGACACAAACTTTTGCCGCACGCAGCTTCGATACCAATCGCGCGCGGCTGCTTGGCCATATGATTCAACAACAGTTGAGTCGCCACCATTACAGTGATAAAGAGCTTGATGATAAGCTCTCCGCTGCGGCTTACATGCTTTATCTCAAGCAACTTGACGGGCAGAAGCGTTTCCTCTTGCAGGCGGACATCAAGGTCTTGTCAACCTATGAACTACGCATTGATGATGCCCTGCGCAGTGGTCGTCTTGATCTTCCCAAACTGGGACAGCAACTGCTCAATCAGCGGATCGAACAGGTCAAGACGATCTGTAATGAGCTTATGGCCAAGGGGTTTGATCTGGACCGCGATGATAGCTTTGAAACCGATCCGAAAAAGATTGAATATGTCGAAAATCTTGTTGAATTACGTGAGCGCTGGCGACGTATTCTGAAATATCAAACCATCAACCGTTATCTTGGGCTACTCGAAGACGAGCTGGAAACAAAGGAACCGAAAGCGTTAAAAGACGCCAGTACCGAGCTTAAAGAGCGGCTGCGTGAAGAGGCGCGAAAAAAGGTTCTGAAGAGTCAGCTGAGCAGTCTGTCGCGAATGCTCGAAGAGACCACCCAGGATCATTTTGATCGTTATCTCAATGCCCTGGCGCGCACCTTTGACCCACATACCAACTACCTGGCTCCGACCAGCAAAGAAGATTTTGATATTAGCATGAGTGGCTCCCTCGAAGGGATCGGTGCCACCCTGCGCGAAGATGACGGTTATATCAAGGTGGTGCGGATTATCCCTGGCAGCGCGGCTTATCGTCAGGGGCGTCTTGAGGCAGATGACATCATTTTGAAGGTCGGCGAAGGCGCACATGGTGAACCTGTGGATATTACCGACACCCGTATCCGCGATGCTGTCAGCCTGATCCGGGGCAAAAAAGGCACCGAGGTTCGCCTGACGGTGAAGAAGCCGGACGGACGTCAACTGGTGGTGCCGATTGTGCGCGATATCGTCGAGATCGCCGAGACCTTCGTCAAGAGTGAAATTGTTGTCGATAAGGTTAGTAAGAGTCGTTTCGGTTATATCAAGGTTCCCTCTTTTTACCGCGACTACACCGGCAAAACCGGCCGTAATTGCACCGACGACATGCGCGCGGAAATACGTACCCTGGTCGCCGATAAGATTGATGGCCTGATCATCGATCTGCGCAATAACGGTGGCGGTTCCCTGGGCGATGCGGTCAATATGACCGGGCTGTTTATCGATAAGGGCCCGATTGTGCAGGTTCGGAGCCGCGGCGGTAAGATTCGCGAACTGCGCGATGACGAAGCTGGCTTTGAATATGCCGGCCCGGTGGTGGTGCTGGTCAATCGTTTCAGCGCTTCGGCCTCCGAAATCTTTGCTGGTGCCCTGCAAGATT
>JAKIUS010000340.1 GCA_021647445.1 Geopsychrobacter sp.
TGCCAGAACAGACTCACTGCCACCATCACAGCCAACACCAACCAATTTGTGCGACCAAAACTTCTTAGCAGCTGCTCGTCAGGGCTGTCCATGCTTTGAATCCGTTTTTTCGTTTTCGTCCTGCTCTTGACGGCGTAACTCACGGGTGGTCAAAATGAAAATATTCCGAAACCCGGAGGCAATTCCAAGCAGCAAAAAACCCAGCGTAAACCAAGGCGAAGTCTCAAGCCAGCGATCAAGGTAGAAGCCCATCGCCAAACCGATGAAAGTAGCCGCCACCCTTGAGATCCCGACACTTGAAAGACAGCTCACGGTCTTGAATAACTGTTTATTATTATCTGCCATAGAAATTGTATACAGCATACAATCTGCCGCAAAGCCGCACTTAAATAGCACAGCAGGGGCATCAAGTCAACCGCCTAGTCCTTTCCTTAAATTCTAAAGAGCCGCAAAAGCCTTGGCCGCCGCCTCAATCGTCTGATCGAGATCATCTTGACTATGAGCAACACTCATAAACCCGGCCTCAAACTGTGATGGGGCGATATTGATACCAGAGTCGAGCATACTGCGGAAGAAACGCCCGAAGGCCTCGGTATCGCTCTTGGCTGCATCGGCGAAGGAGTGGACCGGACCTTCCTGGAAATAGGTACAGAACATGCCACCGACGCGCTGAAAACAACTGGCCTGAGAGGATTGAGCCGCAGCTTCCCTGAGGCCTTTTTCAAGGTAGAGACTCTTCTCTTCGATCAGCTGATAGAAGCCTTCTTCCTGCAATAGTTGCAGCGTCGCAATACCGGCACTCATTGCCAGCGGATTGCCTGACAGGGTTCCGGCCTGATAGACACCACCATCGGGCGAGAGAGCTTGCATGATCTCACGCTTGCCGCCAAAGGCACCAACCGGCAGGCCACCACCGATGATCTTACCGAGACACACCAGGTCACCACGCACCCCGAAACGCTCCTGGGCACCGCCGTAAGCCACCCGGAAACCGGTCATAACCTCGTCGATAATCAGCACAATCCCTTCGGCATCACACAGGGTTCTCAGGCCCTCCAGAAATCCCGCTACAGGAGGCACACAACCCATGTTACCGGCAATCGGCTCAAGGATAATACAGGCCAGCTCACCCTTGTTGGCCGCAACCATCTGCTTAACGTCGTCTATATCGTTATAGGTGGCGGTCAGGGTATGTTTGGCAAAATCAGCCGGTACGCCGGGTGAGGTGGGCACTCCAAAAGTCGCCAACCCACTGCCCGCCTTGACCAGCAGGCTGTCAGCATGTCCGTGGTAGCAACCATCAAATTTAAGGATTTTATCGCGCCCGGTATAGCCGCGCGCCAAGCGGATCGCACTCATGGTCGCTTCTGTCCCCGAAGAGACCATGCGCACCATTTCAATATTCGGGTAAGCAGCACAGACCATCTCGGCCAACTCGGTTTCGCGTGCGGTCGGTGCGCCAAAAGAAGCACCGTTGGCCGCAGCCTGCTGAATTGCCTCGACAACCTTTGGGTGACAATGCCCCAAAATCATCGGTCCCCAGGAGCCAACATAATCGATATATTCGTTACCATCGGCATCCGTAATGCGACTCCCGGCCGCCTTTTTGATGAAGAGCGGATTGCAACCGACCGATTTAAATGCCCGTACGGGACTATTTACTCCACCCGGGATGACTGTTTTGGCCTTCTCAAAGAGAGATTCTGAAGTCTGATGATCCATACGGGCCTGCCTTTCATTTGCATTAAGTAGAATGACATTGAAGAAACAGGTCAGAATACCAATGTTATCCTACCCGTATTCTGATCTGCCGCTTTGGTTATCACGCCCTTCGATTGGCTGTCAAGGAGAGTGGTCCCTTTCAGCGTCGGTCATCACCCAGCAACAAAGATCATCGCTCCCGAGCAACAGATCAGTGTTTGATTGAAGCTTAAAAACAGCTAAACCCCACCAATATGAAGGATTTTTTCACTTCCCAGACGCAGAAAAAGTTAAAAAAATATTATTATCATAACAATGTTATGTTTTTGCTTGACCCGCACGTAAACGTTACGGTAAGAGAGCATAATATCAAACTGTATTCTATTTACTTCCGGGAAGTGATGATTCCCTTTATTTTCCATATTGACGACAGGAGAAAAATGATGAAAAAGCATTTCGGTTCAATTTTGGTCTTGCTGGGGGTACTCTTGCTCCCAGCCAGCATGGCCTGTGCCTCAGGTTTTGCAATTATCGAACAATCGGTTTCAGGACTTGGAACCGCATTTTCCGGAGTCGCTGCCGTCGCCGAAGATGCAACCACGGTCTACTTCAACCCCGCAGGCATGACCCTACTCAAAGGACAGCAGCTCACAACAGGAGCACATGTCATTGTCCCCTCGGCAAAATTCACCGCAACTGCTGCCCCCACTAATGCTGTCGGAGCACCCATCAGAGATGCGGCGGGCAACCCCTTTGCAAGCGGCTCCTCGGCCAGCAATGCTGGCGAAATCGGAATTGTCCCCAATCTCTACTACACCAACAAACTCTCAAACAAATTTTCGGTCGGCCTCGGCATCAACGCTCCCTTCGGCCTGACAACCAAGTATGACAGATCCTGGGCCGGGCGTTATCATGCTGTAGAATCTGCCGTTGCGACCATCAACATCAACCCCAACGTCGCCTACCAAGTCAATGACCAACTCAGTATTGCGGCTGGCGTCAATGCCCAATATATCGACGTGACCCTGTCGAGCATGGTCGACGGCGGTCTGGTCAATGCCAAACTTGCAGCAGCCTCAAGCCCGGCGGCAAACCTGGCCCTGGCTGCTGACTCCACCAATCTCAGCAATCCAGCCAACGACGTCTTCGTCGAAAACAAGGCGGATGACTGGAGCTATGGCTATAACCTTGGCTTGCTCTATCAATTTAATAAGGCAACACGGGTCGGCGTTTCATACCGTTCAGAGATTAAGCACAAGGTTACCGGAACCGTAACCGCCGATGTTCCGACCTCGGTCGCTAACCTCGATGCCGCCAAGCTCTTTGAAGATCAAGCCATCAATGGCACCATTACCCTGCCTGCATCGGCCTCCCTCAGCCTCTACCATCAGATCAATGATCGCTTTGCCCTGATGGGCGATGTTAGCTGGACCGACTGGAGCAGCTTTGACAAATTGACAATCAATTTTGAAGGGGCCGGAATCGCCACAAAATCGAACTCAACAACCACTGAAAATTGGGAAGATACCTGGCGTTATTCGATCGGTGCCACATTCAGAGCCACCGATGACCTGCTTCTCAGAACCGGTTTGGCCTACGACGAAACACCTATTCTTGACGAATTTCGCACCCCGCGCATTCCCGGCGAGAATCGTACCTGGCTCT
>JAKIUS010000341.1 GCA_021647445.1 Geopsychrobacter sp.
CCCTAACAATAGACCTGCCCCCTTCCCATGACCTTTCGGATAGTTTCCTGGCGAAGTCTTAAGCCGCAGGTAACGATCGAACCCTCTCCTGTTCTTCCGGCCAGAAATCCCGCTTAGCACGGCGCAAATCGTATTCCACCTGTAGTCCCAACCAAAAATCGGGCGTCGTCCCAAAAAACTTGCCCAAACGTAAAGCCGTATTCGCCGTAATAGAGCGCCGACCATGAACGATGTCATTAATCCTGCCGACCGGCACATTTATATCTCTGGACAGTTTATTCTGGCTGATATTCAACGGTCGCATGAATTCCTCAAGCAATATTTCTCCCGGTGGGATCAAATCAAGTTTTTTGCTCATAGCCTGTCCCTTTCCTGCCGATTATTTGTGGTAATCAACAATTTCAACCTCCGTCACATCACCATCGATCCAGTAAAAACAGATTCGCCATTGAGCGTTGATCCGGATACTATATTGACCTGAGCGATCCCCCTTAAGTGCTTCTAGACGGTTACCTGGCGGGATTCTTAAATCGATCAGTTCCTTGGCTCGATGCAACATCAACAGCTTTCGCCGCGCAACCCGCTCAATTACCCGGAATCTACGTACAGCATTGTCGTTAAATAGCCGTTCAGTATCCCTACAACGAAAACTCTTTATCATGACAAAACAGTATACTGCAATTGGGAATATGTCAAACAGAATAGCTCAACATTGTTTGCAACTTTGCGGCCCCCAGGAGGCTGTTGATTATACGAGCCGAAGCAAAAATTCGGAAGTTTGAAAACAGATTTTGGCTCATTTAAGAGTAATAGCCGTAGCTATTGGTCGAAAAGGAGCTGAAATCTGGGCCAAACAGTCGGATTTGCAGCCGGATCATGATTGGTCAGATAGTTTCCCGCCGAGGATGTTTTAAGCAGCAGGCGAGTTTTCGAGCGCGCTCAAAGGTGGCGGCGTATTCCGGGAACCGCGAAGCGGCAAGGAGGTCGGGCGCATTTCGTTGCTTCGTTTCTTTGGGCGCGCAAAGAAATGACGGTGCCTGGCGGGGCGCAACCCGCCGGTTTACCATTCCTCACCTCAGATTCTGTTGTGTTTTAGCCAAGACGACAGAGGAAGAAACTTCATTTGTCAGGTCTGACCCCTTGCCTCGCTCACAGAGGTTGAACCAAAAATAAAAACCAACGCCTTTAATCTCAGCGTTCTTTGCGCTCTCTGCGGTAAAAGGCCTTAACAATAAAGCCAACAGCAGACTTGCCTCCTTCCGCACTCTCTGGATCCCCCCCTCGAACGGACAAGAAAATATTACAGGGATGCCGTTGCCCCTGCCTGCAGCACGACCTTCTGCTGCTCGATGATCTTGCGAAAACCAGCATCGGTAACCGACCAGTCGACAATATCGACCTTAAAAGGAAGATCCGACTGAGAGAACGCCGCCACCAGATCAGCCTTAACAGCAAGCGGCAGTACCGAAGCCGTGATCAGCACTATATCCAGATCAGAGAATTCCCGCGCCGTCCCCCGCACTCGGGAGCCGAACGCCCAGACTTCAAGGTCAGGCACCAGGCGGGCCAGGATGGAATGAACAATTTCAAGTTCGGAGGGCTTAAGAGAAGGGCACGGGAAAGAGACCGCCGGCATATTCATTGCGCGTCATTTCTCAATTGCAACTGCCGATAAAGAAAGCTTGCTTCTTCAAGAAAATCTGGGGCAATCTCGTAAACAGCGACAGCTTTATTTTCGTCATAGGTATGGCTGCTGTCGGTCCGCGCCTGGCGATAAGCCTTCCAGCTCAGCCAATCCGAACGCAGCAGCCCCTGCTTGTTGCCCGTCCGGATCAGATCGGCAAACACCATTACTTCAAAATCCTCAGGACTGGCGGCAGTTTCCCTCAGGTAGCGGCGCAACATCTTGTGGCTCAATTCATAAGTGAACTCGAAACACTGAATAACCGAGTTTCGCAGCTGTTCAAACAAAGCCGGGTTCTCCTCAGCCATAGGAGAGGCCGCGAACTCGAGACTCTTTTCGAGTTGACCAATTGCCCTTGCAAGTGATGAAAAATCAAGCGTCATGGAATGGTTTCCCCTGTATTCATAAACCTGAGGTTCAATACGCTCACCATAACAAATCCCCGGACATATGTCTTTCATCTCACTTACTCAACCTAAGCGGTCCTTAATGTCTCCGTGGTACAGCGGTTATGCCTATAAAATTTTACAAATTTAAATCAGGTTTTTATCAGCAGTCTGTCGGGCTTGCCGAATCGAATAAGGCATTGATCATCAATTTCTCGAAAGTGGGATCAAGGGACAAGCGGAGACTTGGATCCCCAACACAATACTTTTTTGTCGCGCAAAGAAATGATGGTGCTCAGGAGTCTGCCCGACAATAGGGACCAGAGCGAAAAATCGACTGATTGAGGACAGATTTTCGCAGGATTAAGAGCCAATAGTACCGCTATTTGTCGAAAGTATGCGAGAATATGGACCAATCAAGCGGATTCGCAGCTGGTTCATCTACTCTCGGACAGGCTCCTTACGGGGCGCAACCCGCCGACCTTATTTATGTTGCCGCAATAATGGGGAGTAAGTGGATTTATCAACAACGCTGCTCTTCCCAGCACCTTTAATCTCATCGTTCTCCGCGCTCTCTGCGGTAAAAGGCAAAAATAAAGCCAACGGCAGACCTGCCCCTTCTTTTTGCAAACTTCCACCAGTAATGCTAGTATTACCTATCACAAAAGGAGGAATGTAATGCAAACCACAACCGCAAAACTGACATCTAAGTACCAGGCAACAATTCCCAAAGCCGTACGAAACATTCTGCATCTCAAATCAGGAGATGCTATCGCGTTTGATATTGAAGACGACCAGATCTTGATAAGAAAAGCCCAACCTGTGGATTTCGCTTTTACCAAATCACTTGAAGGAACGCTGAACGAATGGCAATCAGCCAACGACGAGGAGGCATACCGTGCCCTTTAAAACCTTCGATGTTGTCGTTGTCCCCTTTCCCTTCACCGACCGAACCACAACCAAACGCAGGCCGGCGCTGATTCTCTCCAACGCCCAACGGTTCAACAGAAAGGTCGGTCAAGCCGTCATGGCCATGATCACAAGTGCAAAGAATTCTGACTGGCCGCTCGATACCGAAATCAAGGACTTAGATTCAGCAGGACTTCCCTCCCCCTCCATCGTACGGATGAAGCTGTTCACTCTTGACGAGCAATTGGTCATTAGAAAAGCGGGTTCACTAGGAAGGGGCGACCAAGCGAAAGTCACAGCAGCGCTTCAGCAACTCCTCAACCTATAGTGAATTTGCCCCCCACTCTTTCTTAAATAGGTCAAACTGAGACTTGACCT
>JAKIUS010000342.1 GCA_021647445.1 Geopsychrobacter sp.
GCCGCCAAATATAACGCCGCCACCAAAACTGAGCCGCGCCAGTCCGGCGGCGTAATAGGGCTGAAAAAATGCATAGGGCACCAGAATAGCCATGGCGACAATCATAACAATGCTGAGATATCCCAGGATTGGCATTCGGTGGCGCAGCAGTAAAAACGTATGAAAAAAGGAACAGATACCCAACGCCATCAGTGCTTCGGTTGCTGCGCGTATTTTTATCGTCAGGGGGCCAGAAAATACGGCTCTGACCGCTTCTACTATCCGTCCGATCTGGACGGGGCTCTTAAGCAGGGCGCTTCCAGCTCCGCTGCGTACAACCTTTTTAACCGGGCAGCCCATGTTGATATCGAGCAGATCGGCATGCTCGCTGACCAGACGCGCCCCTTCGGCCAAAATCTGTGGGTCATCGCCAAACAGCTGAATACCGAGGGGCTTCTCTGCCGGGCAGCTTGCCAGTAAGTCGAGGGTCTTGCGTCCGTCACGAATCAGGCCGTTGGCACTGATCATCTCGGTGAAGACCAGAGAGGCACCGAAAGCCTTCATGGTCTTGCGGAAAGGGAGGCTGGTGATGCCTGCCATGGGTGCGAGAATGAGTGGGTTTTCGAGTCTAAGCGACCCAATGTTGAATGGCATGAATTGCATAATATTTAGGCATTGTATCCGGTTGCTTGAGGAAATCAAGAGAAAAGCAGGAGAAAAGAGCTGCGCGGGTGCAGGGACTGTGTTCTGAATACTGTATACAAATTTCATCTTGACAAAATTGAGGGTGGTTGTTAGAACAATATCTGGAAATTTAGGAGACGGAAGGTGTGCCGAAGCCCTGATTTCTCAGATTTCTGCACAGCCTTATATTCATTCTATATTTCAGATTGCTTGTGAAACCGTTCGGGCGGACGTTCTTCGCAGTGATCCATGATATTTTCCGCATTGCGGATATCTTTTCCGGTTGGCCCCCCTGGGGTATTCAAGACTTCGTTTCATTAAACATTAAAGGAGAGAGAGTATGTCGACACTAAAAAAAGTTCTTGCTCAAAAAATCGATGAGCATCGTCCTCGGGTCACTCGTCTGGTTAAAGAGTGTGGCGATACCAAGTTGGGTGATGTGACCATCGCTCAGACCATCGGTGGTGCTCGCGGTATTAAGTCTCTGGTCACAGATATTTCTTACCTCGATCCGATGGAAGGCATCCGTTTTCGCGGTAAGACCATCCCTGAGACCTTTGAGGCTCTGCCCAAGGTTCCCGGTTCCGAGTATCCCTATGTTGAGGGTTTCTGGTACATGCTGTTAACTGGCGATGTGCCGACCATGGAGCAGACCCTCGAGGTTGTTGAGGACTGGAAGCGTCGTGCTCAGGTTCCCGAGTATGTCTATGACGTGCTGCGCGCCCTGCCACGGGATTCTCATCCGATGGCCATGTTCTCTGCCGCTATTGTTTCGATGCAACGTGATTCTATCTTTTCCAAAAATTACAATGAAGGCAAGTTCAATAAAATGACTTGCTGGGAGGATATGTACGAAGATTCCAGCAATCTGATGGCAAAGTTGGGACCGATCGCTGCCTATATCTATCGCATGAAGTACAAGGGAGATACCCCCATCGCGGCCGATACAAGCCTCGACTTTGGCGGAAACTTTGCTCATATGATGGGTATGGACGCTCCTTACGATGATGTTGCACGTATGTATTTCATCATTCACTCCGATCATGAGTCGGGCAATGTTTCGGCCCATGCCACTCACCTGGTCGCCTCGGCTCTTTCGGACGTCTACTATAGCTATAGTGCCGGTATCAACGGTCTGGCCGGTCCTTTGCACGGTCTGGCGAATCAGGAAGTTCTCAGCTGGACTCAAGATTTTATGGCTAAGCTTGGTGGTGAAGTGCCGACCAAGGAAGGCCTTGAGAAGGCGCTGTGGGATACCCTGAATTCTGGTCAGGTTATTCCTGGCTACGGTCATGCCGTTCTGCGTAAGACCGACCCGCGTTACACCTCGCAACGTGAGTTCTGTCTGAAGACCGACGGTCTTAAAGATTATCCGCTCTTCAAGCTGATCAGCATGATTTATGAGGTCGCTCCTGGCGTCCTTGAAAAGCATGGTAAGGCCAAGAACCCCTGGCCGAACGTTGATGCTCAGTCGGGTGTCATTCAGTGGTACTACGGCGTGACCGAGTACGATTTCTATACCGTTTTGTTCGGTGTCGGACGTGCTTTGGGTTGTCTCGCTAACATCACCTGGGACCGCGCCCTCGGTTACGCGATCGAGCGTCCCAAGTCGGTGACCACCGCGATGCTCGAAGATGCTGCTGGTATCAAGTAAATAGCATTGGTAATACAAACAAAAAGGGAGACCCGAAACGGGTCTCCCTTTTTGTTTGTGGATATAATTAAGGCCCTAACCGAAGCTCTTTTTGGTTAGGGCCTTAATGGATTACTTCTTCTCTTTCTCTTTGCGGGTGGCGTAAATCAAGAGTTTCTGGTCAGTGTAGGTTTCGACCTCGCCAGCGAAGGATTCGATCTGGAAGAAGTCATGAATCTTGGCTGGAGCCTCCATGAAGAATCGATTCAGCTCCTTAATTTGTTCCTTGTTCATTCCGGCGCGGCGCGCCCAGTCGTGGAAATCATGCTTCTTGGGCAAAATGCGGGTTTCATGCAGGATCAGTTCGGCATCTGCGATCATCTGCACCCAGTCGGCTTCAGTGTAGGCGCGAATATGGGTTGGATCCCGCATCTTCTCCATGGTTTGATAAAAATCGGCGATTTCCGGGTCGGAAGGGAGCAGGGTGTCGATGATTACCATCCGTCCGCCACGCCGCAGCACGCGATGAAATTCTTTGAGCGCACGTGGAATTTCCGGAAAATGGTGGGGGGCGATGCGGCAGGTCAGCAGGGTAAAGGAGCCCGCCGGGAAGGGCAGATCTTCGGCATCGGCTTCGCGAAAAATGACGTTGTCAACGCCGCCCTCTTCGGCAATATGCTCCTGGGCCTTTTTGAGCATCTGCATGGTGAGATCAGAGGCGACGACCTGGCGAAACTTGGGCGCAAAATAAAGGGCAGTGTGACCACCACCGCAAGCGACATCAAGCATGTTGTCTTCGGGGGTCGGCTGAAGCAGTTCGGCGGCGGCATCCAGATCCTTGCCACCGGTAAAAGAGTCGGAGTAGACATACTCCATCGCGGCACGACCAAATTGTTCACGAACCCGATTTTTAAACTTCTGGTTCATTTTGGAACCTCCAGAGATTGCGTGGGAGTGAATCCGGCTAACCCGGCGCGGATTCAGGTGCAGTATAGCATTTCAAACAAAAATGTCTTGGAGAAGTTTGACCAATAAGGTATTTTTTTGCGATTTTGTTTTTA
>JAKIUS010000343.1 GCA_021647445.1 Geopsychrobacter sp.
ATAACTTCACCAGCATCACGCTAGATGCCGTGCGGCCGTATACCCAATCGCTGCTGGGACGTCTGCAGACGGTACGTTTGACCGGCAAGGTTGCAACCGGCATACAGCAATCGATCTCCTTAAGTGGAGGGGATCGAGTCCTGCTTGCCTTTAACGGCTCTGACGCAAGTTTACTGAAATTGTTTGGCCCCGCAGAACAACCGACTGAAAAATATGGTTTCTGGCTCAACGGCTTCGGTCAGAAAGGAAACCGAACCGCTGGCGATGGCTATGATGGCTATCAATTCTCCTCGCACGGCGTCATGATCGGTTTCGACAGCCTGCTTAGTCGCAAGGCCTTGGGGGGCGTGAGCCTGGGATATACCCAGACAGATCTGGATGTTGACTCCGGCCAGAGCGATGGGAATATCGACAGCCTTCATGGATCTCTCTACGGCAGTTACTTTAGCGATACACTGTATATCGACGGGGTTGTCTCCTACGCCAGTCAAGATTACACAAACAAGCGGTTGACCCGGGTGCTTTCCATCGACCGACTCGCCAGCAGCCAACATGATGGTCACCTGTGGTCCGCGTATGCTGAGACTGGATACAGCCATAAGATACAGCAATGGCTCGTCCAGCCCTTTGCTGCTTTGAACTACAGCTATCTTGACGAGGAGGGTTTCAGCGAAACCGGTGCAGGCGTACTCAGCCTGCGGGTAGAAAATCGCTCGACTGAGTCGCTGGTGTCGGATCTTGGCGGCCGGCTGGCAAGGGTGTTCGACACCTCAACCGGTATCCTGACTGCGGAGTTAAGCGCATCCTGGAATTACGATTTTTCGATAGACGACCAAATCATTATCGCCAGCTTTGCCGGTGCTCCGGGAGGTTCGTTCGCAATCCGTGGCCGAAAACCGGAGCGGAACGGGGTGCTGTTCGGCTTTAGTTTGAATTCCATCAGTAATTCTGGAGTTTACGCTTCGCTACAATTCAACAAGGAGTACCGCAAAGAGTACCAATCACTCAGCACGATGGGGACTCTCAGGATAGCTTTTTAAAAGTGGGGCGGGGTCAAAGCAAGTCACCCAGAATCGTACCCCCCTTTCCATTTAACAATAATTGCCGCAGATTCCGCACTGCTTAACAACCTGGAATAACTGCATCTTTCTCCCGCTTAAAGCTCCTCAGCCAGGCGAGCCAGTATCGGACAGGTTCCCGCGCCCTTGTCACATTCAGCCACCAGCAATTCGAGGGCAGTGGCCATTTTCTGTAGCACAGCAATCCGCGTGTGCAAATCATCAACCTTCTGCTGCGCTCGATCACGTACATCCTGGCAGTTGGCCTGCCTGGCAAAATAAAAGCCAAGCAATTCCTCAATTTCCCGCAGGGAAAAACCGATCTCCTTAGCGCGACGGATGAAGCGAACTTTCTGCACTGTTTCCGGTGGATAAATACGAAATCCGCTCTCCGGTTTGGGCGGTTGCTCAATGAGCTTTTGACGCTCATAGAAGCGGATCGTCTCAACCCCCACTCCAGAAAGTTTGGATGCGCCACCGATGGTTAATTGACTCATTCTTGCCTCCCTGAGGCGAAGCATAGGTGCCGGACATAGGTACAGTGTCAAGGGTTTATTTTAGCGCATAAATCCACCTTTTCAGGCGGAGTGGCGCAATAAATCTAATAAATGAGGCTCTTTCAAAAGTCACCAAACCAGATCCCACCAACAATCGGAACAAGAGCCTGAATAAAAGCTTTCGGTCTGTGAAGCACTTGACATTCGTTTTCACGTTAAGGCCCTTGCCTGCATGTACTCATATCAACCGTGACCATTCTCCATATGGTCGAGCATGGTCCTGACCTTGTCAGCACCTTCCCCCTCAGGTGCAATTTCGAGGTAGCGGGTCCAGGCTTCCTTGGCTTTCACCGTATCCTGAAGATCGTCACGATAAACAATACCGAGATTGAAGAGTGACTGTTTGTGGTCAGGTTTCAACTTATTGGCTTTTGTGAAATTCTCTACGGCCTTGTCGTACCAGCCAAAACGACGATACATGACCCCTTGATCGGTCAGGACATCAGGATCGTTTCCGTCTAATTCAAGCGCTTTGTCATAGGCTTCAATCGCTTTCATTGGCTGGGTTGAGTCGAAATAGTTATGGCCCAACTGAACCCAGGCATTTCGATTTTCGGGCTCTTTGGCGACGATTTCTTTTAACGTTCTGATTTTTTGCTGGTAATCAATCGCAGGGGCTGAAGCCGCCGGATTTTCACCGGGCGTAGAATCTTTTTTTGAATTTGACAGGATCGCGCCACCGAGAACTCCAACAACCAGAGCACTGACAATTATTATAATTGATTCTTTTTTCATGATTTCTTCCTTCGCCCAATTCTATGTTTACAAAAAAATCAAGTTATTTCGCCGTATTCGGAGAGACTGGCGATTTCATGGCTTGCTTGATGCGTGCAATCTCCTGCTCAGCGGTTGCGACCAGTTGCGGCTCAGGGTTGCTGTTCAAGAGCGTCTGCAGCAGCTCCAGGGCCTTGGCATAATCCTTTTTGTGCCGTCCGTAGATCAGGGCCATGTTCAGCAATGGCCCAGTGTGGTCAGGATGGGCCTCGTAGGCGGTGCGATAGCTCTCTATCGCCATATCGTACTTGCCGATCTGCTGATAAAGGCTACCGAGATCACTCAGGGCGTGGGCGTTTTTCGGCGCACGTTCACCCGCACGCTGAAACAGTTTGAAGGCCTCCATGGCGCGACTCGAAGCCAGGTAAGCATCTCCCAGGCCAACCAGAGCTTCGACGTCATTAGGGGCAGTTTTGAGTTGGGCTTCCAGCTGGGCAATCCGAGCTTGGCTCACAGCAGTATTCGGAGCCGTCTGAGCCTGTTGAGGTTTTGCCGCCGGCCCTTTAACCAGTACGCCCAGGGTCATGGCAATTATGGCGACAATTACGATCATGAAGAAACCGTTGGCAGCCTTTTCTCTGCGGCTGACAATCATGAGTGGTCCCCCTGGTTTGCAACTTGGCTGCTGAGGGATTCAAGACGTCGAGCGATCTGCTGTTGCCGGCTGTCAAGCCATTTCAGGTAACCGGCAAGACCGACCCAGATGGCCATATAAGCAAAAATTAAGTAGGTTGGATGTTCCATCTTCGGACTCCTTCTTTTGATTTTGTCAAAAACCGATAACTGAACTTCAGCGCTGCAATTGCAGCTGCAGATCACGCAACGTACTCTCCTGACGGTATTGCAGACAGCGCAAACGGAACACTGCTGCCCAGAAAATCAGCATCGCCACAATGCTGCCGACCAGGGTGATGAGCATGGCCGGCACCAGGGCAATACCATCACTGCGAATAACATTAGGATGGAT
>JAKIUS010000344.1 GCA_021647445.1 Geopsychrobacter sp.
AGGGGGTGGTGAAGGCCGCCAGTGATATGGATCAGGTCGGTACGCATTGGCGATGGTCGGGCCTTGATCTTCCGGTGCGCAAAGGTGCTGACTATCTGTTGCGGCGCAACGAGTCCTCCAGTCTGCTCGACGTCGAGGTGCCCATATTGCTGGTCGGGGCTAAGCCGCTCAATCTCGGTTCGATTCACCTCGGCCTCTCGCAGTCTCAGGTGGGTCAGGCCATCAGCGATATGCGGCGGCAATTGGGTTTCTTTTCCTTGCTGGGGATTCTGTTTTCGAGTGCGGCAGCCTATCTTCTGGTCTCTTTCTTTGTCCGTCCGGTTGACAAATTGGTTGCTGGTGTCGAGGCGATTGGCGAGGGGCGCTTTGATCAGCAGATTCGTTTGGAACGCAATGATGAATTGGGTGTTTTGACCCGTTCCTTTAATGATATGGCGACCAAGTTGCGCGAGAAGGAGTTTGTCGAGCAGACCTTTGAGCGTTATGTCAGCAAGCCTTTGGCGCGTGAAATTCTGAGTCATCGACATGAGTTGAAATTGGGCGGCGAAGAGAAAGAGGTGACAATCCTCTTTTCTGATATCCGTGGATTTACAGCCTTGGCTGAAGGGTTGGCACCTGCTGCTGTGGTTGAGCTTCTTAACGAATATTTTTCGCAGATGGTCAAGGTTATTGGTCGCTTTGAAGGGATGGTCGACAAGTTTATGGGCGATGCGGTACTGGCGCTCTTCGGTGCCCCGATTTCGGTGGGGGATGAGGCCTTGCGTGCGGTCTGCTGTGCCCTGGCTATGCAGCGGGCGATTGAACAGTTCAATATCGATGGGCAGAAAAAGAATCGTCAGTCGGTCGGTGCCGGTATCGGCGTAAATACCGGTCCGGTGATTGCGGGGAATGTCGGTTCGGCGTTGCGTATGGAATATACAGTTATCGGGGACAGCGTGAATGTCGCTGCACGGTTGCAGTCGTTAGCCAAAGCTGGCGAGATCTTGATTTCAGAGGAGACCTACCGTCAGGTTAAAGTTTGGGTTGATGTCGCAGCTTGTGAGCCGATTCAGTTGAAAGGCAAGTCAACATCCTGTATGGTCTATCGCCTTAAGGGCTTGACCTCTCTGGGAGATGAACAGGTCGCCCGGTTGATGCGCGTGGATGAAGTAGTGATTAGTGGTTTGAAAGGATAAGAATATTGGCCATCAAGGCGATTAAGGGCATGAACGATATTTTGCCTGGCGATATTGAAACCTGGCAGTTTCTTGAGCAGAAGGTTCGCGAGGTGTTTGGTACGTACGGATTTAACGAAATCCGGACCCCGGTTGTTGAAAAGACCGAGCTTTTTTGTCGCTCGATCGGTGAGACGACCGATATTGTTGAGAAGGAGATGTACACCTTCAACGACAAGAGCGAAAATAGCCTGACTCTGCGCCCCGAGGGGACGGCTCCAGCGATGCGGGCTTTTATTCAGCACAAGTTGCATAACCTGGACCCGGTCAATAAACTTTATTATATGGGGCCGATGTTCCGTTACGAACGTCCACAAAAGGGTCGCTATCGTCAGTTCCATCAGATCGGGGCTGAGGTGATCGGGGTTGAAAATCCGATGATCGATGCTCAGGTGTTGGCGATGCTGCATCATTATTTTTGCGCAATCGGTATCGATGCCGTCGAGTTGCAGGTTAATTCTCTGGGGTGTCCGGACTGTCGACCAAACTACCGAAAGTTCTTAGTCGAGTTTCTCGAAAGTCGCCTTGAGACCCTGTGTGGGGACTGTCAACGGCGTTATCAAACGAATCCTCTGCGTGTTCTTGATTGTAAGGTTCCCGGCTGTAAGGCGGCGACTCTTAAGGCTCCTGCAGTTCTTGATCATTTGTGCGGTGCTTGTGAAGAGCATTTTACGGCGGTGAAGTCGCATCTCGATACGCTTGAAATCCCCTATGTCTTAAACGCGCGCATGGTGCGCGGTCTTGATTATTACGTACGTACGACCTTTGAACTGGTGACCGATCAGCTGGGCTCTCAGAGTGCGGTTGCCGCTGGTGGGCGTTATGATGGTCTGGTTGAGAGTCTCGACGGCCCGGCCTTGCCGGGGATCGGTTTTGCTATCGGTATCGAACGGCTGGTCCTGATGAAAGGGGGGGAGAAGGTTCAGGCCTCTCGCCCGGATATCTTTTTCGCCGCCATGGGAGAGGCCGCCGCAGAGAAATCATTTATTCTGATGTCGCAATTGCAGAGAGCCGGTATTCACGCTGAAATGGATTATCATGGCAGAAGCTTGAAGTCCCAGATGCGTCGTGCCAACAAGCTTGCCGCACGTTACACTTTGATTCTTGGTGATCAGGAACTTGAATCCGGTGAGGCAGAATTGAAGAATATGGATCAGAGCAGTCAGGAGAAAGTTCAACTTAACGATCTTGCGGCTTTGATTGCACGGCTGACTGCACAGGCAGTCTTGACCTGATTGCACGGCTATCTCTATAATTATCGATTTGCTTTTTATCCGAATATGAAACGCTGCACTATACAGCGCTTGAAACTGATACACGGAGGTCTATCTTGAACGATGTACTTGGGAACTGGAAGCGGACTCAACTGTGCGGAACCGTAACCGCCGAACAGATGGGGCAGGAGATCTGCGTGATGGGTTGGGTTCAACGCCGGCGCGATCATGGCGGCCTGATCTTTATTGACCTGCGTGACCGTGAAGGCGTGTTGCAGCTCGCTTTGGATCCTGATCGTGATATTGAGTCGCATAAGAAGGCCGAACAGGTACGGAACGAGTTTGTCATTGCGGTCAAAGGGAAGGTCTCCCCGCGCCCTGAGGGCACCATCAACTCGAAGATGAAGACCGGTGAAGTTGAGATCGAAGTCAGTGAAATGAAGATTCTGAATCGTTCTGAAACCCCGCCTTTTATGCTCGATGAATATACCGAGGTCGCCGAGAATATTCGGCTTAAGTACCGTTATCTTGATCTGCGTCGTCCTTCGGTCCAGAACTGCTTGATGCTACGACATCGGGTTGCGCGCACCGTGCGGCGTTATCTTGACGATGAAGGCTTTTTGGATATAGAAACGCCGTTTTTGACCAAGAGTACCCCTGAGGGTGCCCGAGATTATCTGGTGCCGAGTCGGGTCAGCAATGGCCAATTCTTTGCCCTGCCGCAGTCTCCGCAACTCTTTAAACAGCTGCTGATGGTCTCCGGTTTTGATCGCTACGCACAGATTGTCAAATGTTTCCGTGATGAGGATCTGCGAGCTGATCGTCAACCCGAATTTACCCAGATCGATTGCGAGATGAGTTTTGTTGACAGTGATGACGTGATATCGATA
>JAKIUS010000345.1 GCA_021647445.1 Geopsychrobacter sp.
AGGTGATATATCCTTTTTGCGGAACGATCAGCAGGGCCATCACTCTGAGCAGGGTACTTTTCCCCGCCCCGTTCGAGCCGGTCAGCGCGTAGATGCGACGCGGCAGCAGATCAAGTCTCTTGATGGAGAGACGAAAATTTTCACCCTGGGTCAACAGGAGATCTTTTATGGAGATAACCGGATCCATCGGTCTACCTTTGCTGCAGAAAATTCAGGAATAAATTGACGATCAGGGCGACGCTCAGCAACACGATCCCCAGGGATAAACCGAAGGCAAATTCACCCTTGCTGGTCTCCAGGGCGATCGCCGTGGTCATGGTGCGGGTTACACCACGAATATTGCCACCAAGCATCATCGCCACGCCGACTTCGGCGATCACCCGGCCGAATCCGGCAATCAGCGCTGCCATTACGCCGAAGCGGATCTCTTTGAGTAATTGAACACCGGCTTGAAAGCGGGAGGCGCCCAAAGTTAGAACCGTATCCATGATGCGCGGGTCAGAACCATTGACTGCGGTCAGGACAAAGTTGGCCACAATCGGTGTCGCCAGCACCGTTTGACCGGCGATCATCGCCCAAGGGGTAAACAATAGACCCAGGCTGCCGAGAGGGCCCTGGCGGCTGAAGAGTCCGAACAGGACCAACCCGACCACCACCGTCGGTAATGCCATCAGGGTATTGAGCAGGGTCAGAATCAACCGTCTGCCGGGGAAGCGGCCCAGCCCGACACATGCGCCAAAAGGGACGCCTATGATCGTGGAGAGCAGAGTCGCGACTAGCGAGGTGTAGAGGGAGGTCCCGACGGCAGACAGGACCTCCCGGTTGAGGTGAAGGATCATGCCGAGGGCAGTGCTCAGCGATTCAAACAGATACCCCAAGGTCGGCTCCTGTTAGTCTGCTACGTAGAAAAGTTGTTCGCCACCTCGGCGATACCCGGTGATCAGTTTTTTTGCTGTGGGCGAGGTTAAAAAATCAAGAAATTTTTGTGCCAGTTTAACCTTGACGTGGGGTTGTTTGACCGGGTTAACCATGATGACTCCATAGGGGTTGAACAACTGCTTGTCGCCTTCAGTCATTACCTTCAGCTCAATCTTGTCTCGATAGGCTAGAAAGGTACCACGATCACTCAGGGTATAACCACGTCGTTCGTCGGCCATGGTCAGCACTTCGCCCATGCCGCGTCCGGCTTCTAGATACCAGTCGCCCTGTGGGACAATCCCCGCAGCTTTCCAGAGCTGTTTCTCACGGGTGTTGGTGCCGGAATCATCGCCACGCGAGACGAAGGTGGCCCCAGCCATCGCGATCTTTTTAAATGCCGCTGCCGCTACCTGGGTGCCTGAGATTCCGGCCGGATCATTGGCCGGACCGAGGATGACAAAATCGTTATACATCACATCACGACGGTCGACACCGTATCCTTCAGCAACGAACTTATCTTCTTTGCTGCGCGCATGGACCAGAATGACATCGACATCGCCAGTTTCACCCAGCTTGATCGCCTTGCCGGTGCCGACGGCGATGACATCAACTTGACAGTTGTTGGCCGTTTCAAAGGGAGGCAGAAGCTCCCGCAGGAGGCCGGAATTTTCGGTTGAAGTGGTGGTCGCCAGACGCAGATGCTCGGTGGCAAAAGCTGGTGTGGCGAACAGAAACAGCAATAAACATAGAATTGAAGAACGGAACATAAGATCGGTCTCCCTGAAGTCTCCCCCGGCGTTGCGACACCGGGGGAGAGTTGGTAATTAGTAAGAGAATTGGGCTTGCAGGCGGAAGAGTGTATCGTCTTTTCCGGTATTTAAGTCATCCTCGACCCAGGTGATATCGGATTGTAGCTTGAGACTATGTTTGGCGAAATAGTAGTTGACGCCGAACTGGGTCTCTTTTTTGTCGTACTTGGCCGAAGCGACAGCATCGGTAGATTTGATGGCCGCACGACGCAATCCCAGTTCCAGTCTCTTTGGGATCAGCTGGTAGCCGATTTGTGCGTAGTAACCGTCGGCATCCCAATCGGCACCCTTGGCAGGATTGGCGTTAAGGCTGTAATATTCTGCGGCGAAGGTGATTCCCTGCCACCGGGCATTCAGGTTGGTGGTCCAGAGCAACCAGGTGAGATCACTGCCGTAGTTGGTTGTAAAATCGCCGGCGGCAAGGTCGTCAAGCCCAAGCGCCTTGTCCATGACGTCGTTATCTTTATTGAATTTACCGCTCCCTTCAACATTCAAGACCGTGATCTTGTTACGCGCAAATGATGCCCCGAGGTTGACCAACAGCTTGTCGCTGGTCCAGGCGGCCTCGTCCATCTTGTAACTGCCCAAGGGGTTGATGTCGATCCGCCCGGTGTACATATGGTTATCATCGGGATTTTTAGCCAAGGGACCGTTGCCGTTGAAGATGCCCAATCGGTACTGGACCAGTTTGTCGGCAAAACCACCAGCAATCTGGAGGCCCTGGTCACGACCGAGGTTGAAGGTGTCATTAGCCATGGAGCGGTCGGGGAACAGCTGCTTCGAAGCAGAGGTCAACTCTTGACGGGCCTGTGGTGGCTTGTACTGACCGACCTGTATGATCAAAGCTGGATTGAACTTGTAGTTCACATAGGCATCTTCGGTTTTGAAACCGCTGGCCATTTCACCCTGGTATTTGTAGCCGAACTTCTTGTTGAGCAGGTAGCCCTTCAATTGCAGCTTGAAGCGGCGGATATCAAAATCACTCTTATTCGACTTGGTTTTATCGTCGACAGCAGTATTGCGGTAGATCATTTGCGCATAGCCACCGACTTTGGCTTTGTAGTTGCCGTCACGCGACTCGACGACCAGCCCCTTTTTGTAATATGCACGGTCATTTTTCTGGATGGCTTCACGATACTCATCGGCCGTGATCACCCCTTTTGCCTGTAGAATTTCCTCAAGTCCCTTGCTTTGGGCTGTAGCGACCTGTCCCATCAGCATGCAGCTAAGCAACAGGGAGACAATGTATGCATTCTTCATGTTCTACCTTCCTTCACATTAAATGAAAATTTAACCGATTAAAAGTTACTTACAATTTGTAGTTTTGATCTTGTTGCTGTTCTTTTGTCAGGGATAGTTCCTCCTTCTGGATTTTATTTTAATAAAAAGATTCCCCGAGACTATTCGATGCCGATAATCACGTTTGATGCGTCGATAATCGCACAGGCCTGATCCCCTTCTTTTATGCCGAGATCCTGAGCCCCGCTTGCGGTCACGGTAGCTGCGACAGTATCCCCTCCGCCGATATCAAGCACGACTTCGCCCATCACCGCATCGGTTCTGATTTTCA
>JAKIUS010000346.1 GCA_021647445.1 Geopsychrobacter sp.
GTTTCGCCGCCGAGGCCTTACAGCCTGGTGCGCGTTATACGAGTTCTGCCGATGCTTTCAGCCATTTTCATCCCCGTCTGCGCGATTACCGCCGGGAAGTCTTTCTCGCCCTGCTCCTCGACAGTAAGAATTGTCTGATCCGTGAGGTTCAGATCTCCGAGGGAAGTCTCAACGCCAGTATCGTGCACCCGCGTGAGGTCTTCGTGCCGGTGGTGCGAGAATCTGCCGCCGCCGTACTCTTTGTACATAACCACCCTTCCGGTGATCCGACCCCATCCAGTGAAGATATCGCCCTGACGGCTCGTCTCAAACAGGCCGGGGAATTGATGGGGGTGCGGGTTTTGGATCACATTATTATTGGTGATGGCCGCTATCATAGTTTTGCCGATCAGGGGATGCTTTGAGCGTGGCGACAATTCTTTTCTTTACAAAATAAATCGTCAATTGTAGATTGGCGTCGATCGATTTTATCGCAGTTTCGAGGGGGGATGAGATTCGATTGGTCAGGCAGCAACATCCAACGACTTTTCTTAAGCAACTCCCCCCCTCCAAAAACATAACGGGTTACCCCAGTCACTCAACGTGCAAACAGATGAGTCATGAGAGTTTGTGCCCTGTGATTGCTGTGGCCTAAATGCCTTGAGGGGGGAAGTATGTTCGGAAATCGAGGTTTTTCGCTGGTTGAACTGATGGTTGCGCTCGTCATTTTTATGATTGCGGTACTTGGGATGGCCCCCCTGCTGGTGACGCATATCCGGGTCAATGCGCAGAATCAGCTGGGGGCCAGTGCGCAGGATATCGCGGTCGAAGAGATGAACCGCCTGCAGGTCATGAATTATCCTGGGTTGGCGGCGGTTTCTCCTGCTGCGACCACCGAACGATCGCTCTATTCCCTGCAAAGAATCATAGAGGGGGATCAGCCTGGTACCGATCAGACCCGCATTACGGTCAAGGTCAATTGGTCCCACCAGGGGGCGACCAAGAATTATCAATTGGTCGCGGTCAGGACGGCTCAATGATCGGTGGCAGGGGGTTCAGTCTGGTCGAGCTGTTGGTGGTGATGGCCCTCATGTCGATCATCAGCCTGATCATCTATCCTTTCTTTACGACCTTTCAGTTTCAAAGCCTCAGTCAAATCAACAAGAGTGATTTAAATGACCGTGCCAATCGGTTGCTCGATTATCTGGCCGAAGAGGTTCAGGGGGCCGGGTTTCTGGTCACTTTGGTGCCGCGCAACGGTGACGATACGGCTTTTCAGATCAAGCATGCTGCCAATCTGGTGACCTTTAACCAGAGTATCCTGGTGGGCAATCTTATCGGGGGAGATGATCGTCTCGATATTTTGAAAGCGGTCTCTTTTTTTCCGCCTCTGGTGGTGACCGCAGTCGATCCCGGCCCGCCACAAAAAGTGAAGATTAATCGTCCGCCCGATTATGCCACCGAGATCAACGATGCCGCCGGGGTAAATGTCAGCCTGACGCGCAATCACGTCGTTTTTGAAAATCATAAAAAAATCTACCGGGTCAAGGACGTGGCCGCCGACAGCCCGAATACCGATATCGATGGTGATGGCCATCGGGATCGGCTGTTGACCCTGGTGCAACCTCTGACCGAGCCGGTGCCGCTGGGTTCTGAAGTGCTTGGGGTGCGCGCCATGGGATTCTTTGTCGATACGGGCGGCTTGCGCGCCGATGACTATGTGAGTTCCGCAGTGCTTGATCGGGATGTCGATGGACTGCAGATCAATTATTTTATGCAGGATGGCAGCAGCATCGCCGCTCCGAGTGGCGCGGCGATCGAAAATATCCGTGGTGTTCGCATCTCTTTGTTGGTCCGGGCGAACAGGCCGGATAAAGGCTACGTTAATTCCGCAACCTATCTGTTGGGGAGTCGCAGCTATGGCCCTTACGATGATGGTTTTCGTCGCGTGGCAGTTCAGCGTCTGGTGGAGGTTAAAAATTATGCTTTGGAATAATCGCGGAATAGCGCTGATTTCGGTGCTTTTGATAACCGCCGTGATGTTGATCATTTCGTCATTGCTGGCGCATAAGGTGATTCAGTCGACACGTATGTCGGCGCAACAGGGGCTCAAGAAAAAATCTCACTATGCGGCTGCTACCGGAGTCGAAGAGGCGCGTCGTCAGTTGGCGTTGGGCTACCATTCCGCCAGTGCCTGGGGGAACATCTTAAGTGCCGGCACTGCTCGAGCCTACCCCCTGACGCCGACCTTTACTACGACGGTCGACAATCTTGCGGTGCGAATTTTTGTGCGCGATAACAACGATGGTGACGGAGATTATACCCGCGATAACGACCTGCGGGTTTACGTGCTGTCTGAGGCGCAGGGACCCGACAATACCCGGACCATGGTCGAGGCTCTAAGTTTTCTGAAGCCGGGCGGAAGCGCCGGTGGCTATGGTGGACAGTATGGGCAGGGTGCGGCTAAGACCAACCGGAGTAACAGTGGATTGGCCGACGTCATGGCGGCGTCGACCACCGGCTACGATATCAGTGATGCGCAATAGCAAAGCCCGGCGGATGTGACAGATGTGCAGATCTGGTTGGTCTGTGGGACAAATCCATTAAAGATTTGAGATAAAGGGAGGGGCGCTTGAAATTGAAGACTCTGGGCAGGATGCTGCCGTTAATTTTGTGGCTGTTGCTGGCCTTGCCGTTGGTGGCAGGTGCGACCAACAAGACCTTTTCGGCTGGTTCGGTGATTATCCCCATGGATCCTTGCTGGCAGCCGAACAATGATCCGGATGTTGACCCGGCGTTTTTGCACGCCGCCTGTGATTACCAGACGCCGAGCCTGCGCAACGATCAGGGGGTGTTTCAGGCCTATGGACTGGTCTATACCCTGCTGCGTCAGGGAGTGCCGGTCTACTGGATTATCGATCCGGACAAAACCAGTCGTCATGGCATCGATTTTACCATTGCGGGCGATGCGAGTCATGTTCCGGTTGCAAAATATACCAGTGATGCGACAACGATCTCCGACACCGACCCGCTGACGGAACGCGTCATCAGTGATGCAACCCTCGCCGCTCACGTTGTGGAATACCGTGGTGGTCCCTTTGTGATTCGTCAGCAGGATCTGTCGGCGGCCGGACAGCTGGTGTTGAACAGTTACAGCAATGTAAAAAAACATATCGCCAGAATCGACTTTACCGCGCCGGTTGAGAAGGTGCTGGCCGATCTGCCGCCCAAAATAGCGGTGCTCGGTCAGGGTGCGACCGATGTACTGCAGGATTATCTTACTGCTTCGGGGCTCGGGAATCAGACCAATGTGGTCTA
>JAKIUS010000347.1 GCA_021647445.1 Geopsychrobacter sp.
GGGTTCTCGATCCCGGCGCCGATCCCGAAACAGATGACAGCGCTGATATTGTTAATAATTCTTGGGGGTTCGACCTGAACCCCGGCCAATGTTTAACTGATCCCCAGATCGGCCTAACCAACATGCAGGTCGCATTGACTAATCTGATCGCCGCTGATGTCGCAGTGGTTTTTTCGGCAGGCAATACCGGTCCGCTCAGCGGCAGCAGCATTCCACCGGGCAATATGAGCGGCGTACTGGCAGTGGGGGCCGTTGATTTTAACCGGGATATCGCATTTTTTAGCGCACGCGGTCCTTCGCCCTGCGATGCGCCAGGGGAGGTTTTTCCCCGTCTGGTTGCGCCCGGAGTGGCGGTGCGCAGCGCTGGTCTGACCTCTGGTTACGTAAATGTTGACGGAACCTCGTTCTCTGCTCCTCAGGTCGCTGGGGCGTTGGCGTTGCTGCGGCAAGCGTTTCCGGCACCGACCTCTATGACGGATCTGGAGTCGGCCATGCAGCAGGTGAGCGTTGATCTAGGTGTGCAGGGGGATGATAACGATTATGGTAGCGGGTTGCTGGCTGTTGATGCCGCCTATAATCTGCTGTTACCGAATAGTGCTCCGGTGCTGTTTATTTCCGATCCTGTTCCACCGGCCAACGATGGAATCATCGATTTCGCCAGTGTTGGCCCCTTGAAGAGCCGTAGTCTCTCTCTGGAATTGAAAAATGGCGGCAGCAGCATTCTGGCTAGTATCAGTTTTGATACCAGCGCTCTTAATCCGGTATTTACTCTTGCCAATGATCAGTGTACGGGGCGGACCTTGACCACGGGGGCGAGTTGTTCCGTCGATCTGGTGTTTACTCCCACAGTATTGGGGAGCATTGCTTTATCCGATTTGTCGATCAACAGCAATGACCCCGCGGGGTCGCAGGTTGTGCATCTCAGCGGTATCGGCAATAACGCGCCGCCGGTTGCGAGCCTGCTGCAACCCGCTGATGGGGCGCTCGATATCACGCGACCGGTTCTCTTTGGTTGGCAGCGTCAGGCTGACCTCGATGGTGATGTCGTGAACGATTTTTTGCTGCTCTCTGAATTAGGGGATTTTTCTGACAGTACGCCCATAACGGCGGCTTTACCGCAGGGGCTTGTCCTGTTGGCCGGTGGTGGCTTCTTTTGGGGGCTATGGCGGTCGCGTCGGGACAAGGGCTGGATGCTGCTGGCACTTTTTCTGGGTCTGGCGCTGCTACAGGTCTCCTGCGGCGGTGGCGGCAGCGCGTCTCCGGCCGCGGCTCCAGTTCTATCGGGAGAATATCAGTCGACCGGCCTGCTGCCCAATACCGTCTATTATTGGAAGGTCCGTTCTGAGGATAGTCGTGGCGGAGTTTCAGAAAGCGCTGTCAGGTCTTTTACCACCGGCCCATAAGGCTTGTTGGGACTTAATCCTGACGGGGCTGCTTGCGGTTCTGGTACCATTTATAGGCGCCGTACAGCTCGTCCATACAGTGTGGACAGAGGCTGTGGCTGAACTGGGCTTTTGAATGGTTTTCGATATATTCCTCAATTTGATTCCAGATCCCTTCATCGTCGCGGATTTTTTTACACTGCGAACAGACCGGCAGGATCCCGCGTAGGGTGTTCAGTTCGATGTGGACCCTGACCCGTGCCAAGAGTTCGGCGACGTTGAACGGTTTTGTCACATAGTCGGCGGCGCCGAGATCAAAGCCCTTTATGATTTCATCCGCGCCGATCTTGGCCGTCAGGAAGATCAGTGGAATATGTCGGGTCGCCATATCTTCTTTTAGTTTGCGACAGACCTCATAACCGTCCATGCCGGGCATCATAATATCCAGCAAGATCAGATCCGGCAGGGTTTCATTGGCAGATTGCAGGGCATCCTCACCGCACTGGGCGATACTGAGGTCATACCCTTGTGCGGTGAGTAATTTCCCCAGAATCTGCAGGTTGTTCGGGTTGTCATCCACAATCAGGATCAGGGGTTGTTTCGGCATGTTTTTCCTCTAGGACTGCGATCAATTGCTCGATCTGGATCGTAAATTCGTTGAGCTTTTTGTTGATGCCGATGACATCGACATTTTGGCGGTGGACGGATAACTCAAGGGTGAAATCGGTCAGGGCTGGCACCTGATGTTTCTCCCCTAATTCTGAAACCAGTTGTTCGAACCTCTGGAGTCTCTTGATGATGATCGCCCCTTTGAGGTCTTCGAAAGCGGGGACCATCTGATCCTTTATTCTGCTGAGCAGTTCCGCAGGGTGTTGAATGCGGTCTGCTGAAGTAAACGGCGGCAAGATGGTCGCCGGTTCCTGTTCGGTCTCCTCTGGGGAGATCCTTTGTGAGGGGATTAGCCCGGCCGTTGCCTCAATTGTGCGATAGGGAACAGATTTTATGGATTCTATCGAATTTTCATCGTTTATGGCAACAAGAGCAATATCTTTGAGGATAATCTCGAACCTGCTGCCTTTGCCGAGGCTTCCGCTGACCGAGATGCTGCCGTTCATCATTTCAATGAGTCTTTTGCAGATCGCCAGTCCTAATCCGGTACCGCCATATTTGCTTCGGTCGCGCCCTTCAAGCTGCTGAAAGGAATCGAAAATCCGCTCGCGGTCCTCTGCGCGAATGCCGAGTCCGCTATCTTCAACACTAATTGCCACATCGATTCTATTTTGAGTTGGATTCGTGTCTCGTTGTTGTACCGAGAGTTTAATAAAACCCCGCTCGGTAAACTTGACCGCATTGCCAACCAGGTTGAGAAGAATCTGACGCAGTCTCATTTCATCGAGCAGCAGTGCGACGGGGAAGGCGTTGTCGATCTCGATGATAAAGCGCAGCTTGTTGTCGTTGGTCTTCTGGTGAAAGATTTGCCGAATTTCGTCGAACAGGCGCCTGATTTCCAGCGGTTCGGTATGGATCGACATCATCCCGGCTTCTATTTTCGAGAGATCGAGAATGTCATTGAGCAGAACCAGCAGGGTGTTTCCCGAGGTTTTTATGGCCTCCAGATAACCCTGCTGGGTAGGGTCGGAAACTTCCGCTGCCAATAGGGTGGTGAAGCCTGTTATGGCGTTTAGCGGGGTACGAATTTCATGGCTGATGTTGGCCAAAAACTCGGATTTTGCCTGGTTGGCGCGCGCCAGTTCTATGGTTCGCTCGGCGACGCGTGTTTCCAACTCATCGTGGGCCCGCTTGAGGGCGTTTTCGGCTTGTTTTCGCTCGGCAATTTCGGACTCGAGTCGTGTATTGCTATAGGCCAAAACCTGATAGCTGTCGGCTACTGCGAAGAGGGCCTGCGCTTTTT
>JAKIUS010000348.1 GCA_021647445.1 Geopsychrobacter sp.
AACAACGACATCGCCGTTTGCGGCGACGACATCGACAGTCGCCCGCTGACCAGCCAAGAGGTCCAGGTTAACCTTTTTCTGGTAACTGGTGCCGTCAAAATTGATCTGCTCAAGCTGGTAATAGATGCGCAATAAATCTTCAGTGCTGTACCCGAGGGCCTTCAATAACACCGTGGCAGGCAATTTACGCCGACGGTCGATGCGTACCCAGAGCAAATCTTTGTGATCAAAATCAAAATCGAGCCAAGAACCACGATAGGGAATCACGCGGGCGCTGAACAGGATCTTGCCGCTAGAATGGGTTTTGCCGCGATCATGCGAAAAGAAGACACCGGGAGAGCGGTGCAACTGACTGACGATAACCCGTTCGGTGCCATTGATTATGAAGGTCCCGTTTTCGGTCATCAACGGAATTTCGCCGAAATAGACCTCTTGCTCCTTGATGTCGCGAATCGATTGAGTCCCTGATTCCTTATCAACATCCCAGGTCACAAGACGGACCTTGACCTTAATCGGCGCGGCAAAAGTCATGCCTCGCTGATGGCATTCATCAACATCATATTTGGGTGTACCCAGTCCATAAGAGACATACTCCATGGAACAGGTATCACTGAAATCCTTAATCGGAAACACAGAGCGAAAAACCGACTCAAGCCCAATCGTACGACGTGCTGAGGACGGCAGATCTGCCTGCAGAAACCGTGTGTAAGATGTTTTCTGGATATCGATAAGATTCGGAATATCGATGATATTCCCGGATTTTGCGAAGTGCTTCCGGAGGAGCGGGTTATTCGCAAACGAATAGGCCATGATTTCTCCTTTAGAGCAGGATCAATGGGTAATGCCTTACCCTAGCCGACCATTGAGGCAAAGCTCGGAACAGCACAAAAGCTGACCAAACGGACAATTCACCACAATGCAGATGCCGCAAAAAAAGCGCAACAGCATCAGGACCAATAGACAGGTCCGCCCCGACGAATCCGCCGAGGCTGATAACGACAAAAGCCAAGGCCGCCTTTGGCGACCTTGGCTACCTGTAAAGTTTAGGCTAAACTCTACTTGAGCTCAACGCTAGCGCCGGCTTCTTCCAGTTGCTTCTTGATATCTTCAGCCTCATCCTTGGATACGGCTTCTTTAACAGCGTTCGGAGCGCCATCAACGACAGCTTTGGCTTCTTTGAGGCCAAGACCAGTGATGGTGCGAACAACCTTGATGACGTTGATTTTCTTCTCACCACAGCTGGTCAGGATAACATCAAATTCATCCTGCTCAGCGACAGCACCAGCGTCACCACCAGCGGCAACAACAGCAACCGGGGCAGCAGCAGAGACACCAAATTTTTCTTCGAGTTCTTTAACAAACTCGGACATTTCGAGAACAGTCATGTTCTCCAGAAATTCAACAACTTGTTCCTTGGTAATTGCAGCCATTCGTTCCTCCATTTATGGATAATTTTCGTTTATTCGTCGTAATCAGTTAAAAGCAGGGTTCAGAATCAAGCGGCCTTGCTCTCGGCAATCGCACCCAAAACCTGAACCAATGAGCGCGGGATGGCCGCAAATGTTCCAACAAGGTTGGAAACAGGTGCGTTCATCGAGCTCAATGCCATAGCCAGAAGTTCTTCGCGGCTCGGCAGTTTGGAAAGCGCCGTAATTTCATCAACACTAAGCAACTTGCCTTCAAGCACGGCAGCTTTCAATTCGAAAGACTCAATCGCTTCGGCAAACTTGGTAAGAATCTTAGCCGGAGCAACCACATCATCACCAGCCATGGCGATTGCGGTCGGTCCTGCACAGAATTTTTCAAGCTCTGCTACGGAAGTCTCCTTCGAGGCCAGACGCAACAGGCTATTCTTGACAACACGGTAATCGACACCTACCGCGACCAGCTCACGACGCAACTGGGTCACCTGCTCAACATTGATACCACGATAATCCGCAATAAATGCCGCCTTGGTGTTACTCAGCTTCTCTGCGAGCTCTTGAACAATCTGTTCCTTTTCAGTTCTGTTCATGCATCTCCTCCTTTCTTAAGTAGTCTCGGGATAAAAATCCCGCCCAAGTCAAGGCTGGGGAGACGATGAAAGAACCGTCACAGAACCCTCTGTATGCCTCGGCAGGTGGTGTCCCATTAAACGCCCAATGTGCTGGCGAGCCTGCTGTCTTTGGACTTGGTCTGTCTAAAGCTATCACCAATAAAGGCAATAAGCTGATTTTAGCGAACTGCAGCCTGCACGTCAGCGACGTCGATATTGATCCCTGGGCCCATGGTCGAACAGATCGAAACCTTCCGGAGGTAGATCCCTTTGGCGGAAGAAGGTTTAGCCTTCATCAGCACATCGATCAGAGAGAGCAGGTTTTCACGCAACTTCTCGACATCAAAAGAGGTCTTTCCGAATGCCGTGTGGATAATACCAGCCTTCTCAACACGATACTCGATCTTACCTGACTTGGCCTCGGTGACGGCACGAGCAATATCAGGCGTCACGGTCCCGACCTTGGGATTCGGCATCAGACCACGAGGTCCGAGCAGACGCCCGATCTTGCCAACCACACCCATCATGTCGGGAGCAGCGATAGCGGTGTCGAAATCAAACCAACCGCCCTGAATCTTTTCTGCGAGGTCATCACCACCGACGAAATCAGCGCCAGCGGCTTCTGCCTCCTGAAGCTTCTCGCCTTTGGCAAAAACCAAAACGCGAACCGCTTTACCCAGACCATTCGGCAGCACAACAGCGCCACGAATCATCTGATCGGCCTTACGCGGGTCAACCCCGAGACGGACGCTCACTTCGACCGACTCATCAAACTTGGCAAAGGCTCCATCCTTCAGCAGGGTTAGGGCCTCATCAAGAAGATAAGTACGCGAGCGATCAATCTTCTCTTTGGCATTACGAATCTGTTTACCTGTTGCCATGATATATCTCCACTATTCGCCTTAAATCAGGCGATTTCAATTCCCATGCTGCGCGCAGTACCCTCAATAATCCGGATCGCTGCCTCTTCAGAAAAAGCATTAAGGTCAGGCATTTTTACCTGCGCAATTTCAAGTACCTGCGCACTGGTGACCTTACCGACCTTCTCCTTGTTTGGCACACCAGAGCCCTTTTGAAGCTTGGCAGCACGCAACAGCAGAACTGCTGCTGGCGGAGTCTTGGTAATAAAGGTGAATGAACGATCGGCATAAACGGTGATAACCACCGGAACAACCAGACCGGCCTGGTCCTGGGTCTTGGCGTTGTACGCCTTGCAGAATTCCATAATGTTGACCCCGTGCTGACCGAGCGCG
>JAKIUS010000349.1 GCA_021647445.1 Geopsychrobacter sp.
CGACCAGGTTCAAGATTTGTCTCAGAAACAGGTCGTTGTTGCTCCCGCTGAAACCAGTTCTTCACCGGAGAGCGAAGACGATAATCATGCTGATCTCAAAGCAATCGATTCATTGCTTGAGGGATTTCAGGAGAGTTGAGTTCACTTGCAGGTTTTTTTCTCTTTGTAGCGACCGAATTATGTGGTCGCTACAACTGTTTTATCCCGAGGATTTTGTGACGAATCATACACGCATAAAGATACTGGATGAAAGTCTCTGTAACCAGATTGCGGCCGGTGAGGTCGTTGAGCGGCCGGCTTCGGTCGTTAAGGAGCTGATTGAAAATTCAATTGATGCTGGGGCCGATGAGATAACCATTGAACTGGAAGCGGGCGGAAGTAAGTTGATTAGGGTCGGAGATAATGGCCAGGGGATGTCGCGGCAGGATGTTTTTTTATGTCTTGAGCGACATTCGACGAGTAAAATTCGCAAGGCTGAAGATCTGTTTGCCTTGACGACCCTGGGTTTTCGCGGCGAGGCCCTGGCTTCAATTGCCTCGGTCTCCCGTTTTCGATTACGTAGTTGCGCCACTGGTGATGGTCTCGGTCACGAGGTTCAGGTGGAGGGAGGGAAGGTTCTGCGTGCCGAAGAGGTGGGCATGGCGCGCGGTAGTTTGATCGAAGTGCGAAACCTTTTTTTTAATCTACCTGCCCGCCGAAAATTTTTGCGTCGAGAACAGACAGAACTCGGCCACTGTGCCGATGTTGTGACGAAGCAGGCGTTAGCGCATCCTGGAATCAGCTTCAGATTGCTGCATAATGGCCGCGTCATGCTGGATTTGCGGCGTGAAAAAGGACTGGCCGAGCGGGTAGCCGCCCTGCTGGGGCGAACCCTGCTCGCCGAAATGCAGGTTTTTGATGAATGCGATGAGGTCGGCGGTCTGCGCCTGCATGGTTTGATCGCTCAGCCGGGCCTGAACCGTTCTACGTCATCGCATATCTATACCTTTATCAATGGTCGCTATATTCGTGACCCTGTGGTGCAACATGCCATTATGGACGGTTATCGTCACCTGTTGATGAAGAGACGCTTTCCGGTCGTTGTGCTCTTTCTTGAGATTGCACCGGACAAGGTTGATGTCAATGTGCACCCGACCAAGCATGAAGTCAGGTTTCGCGAACAGACCATGGTGCATGATTTTATAGCGGCGAAACTGCAACAGCAGCTAAAACCAGCGGATTGGGTTCAGCCCTCCTCGTTCAAGCCTGACGAAATGGAATCAACGGAATCGTTGACGAGGCCAGTCCATTCTGCACCCTTGCTTCAGACACCACTGATTCGTGAACCTGTGGCGCCGACTTACGCCACACCGACCCCTTTTGCAACGCAATCTCTGCCTGCCGTTTCTGCGAGAGAGGGTGGAGGCTCTTCCGGCGTAGAACCGTTTGTCCCCACCGTTCCGCTAATGGAAGAACCGCAAGCATCGAACCGTTTCTTCTCTAGCTTGCGCTATCTAGGGCAGTATCATCACAGTTACCTGCTCTGTCAGGATGCCGATGATCTGTTGTTGATCGATCAGCATGCCGCTCACGAACGGATCAGTTTCGAGGCGTTAAAAGGAAGCTTTCTGCAGGGCGAGATAGAGCAGCAAAGCCTGCTTTTTCCTGAGATGCTTGATCTTGATTTTCGCAGTGCTCAGGCATTGGAAGAACACTTGCCGGATCTAGCGCAGTTAGGTTTTGATATAGAACCCTTCGGCGGGAAATCCTTCGCCTTAAAAGCCGTACCGCAACTATTAAGTGACAGTGACAATGGGCGTCTGTTGGTCGATATCGCCCTGGAACTGGAGCAGACCGGAAGCAGTGGCGGGTTGATCGATAAGCTAGATGATGTCTTGATTCTCATGGCTTGCCATGGGGTGATTCGGGCCAATCAGGCCCTTGATCCGCGTGAGGCACGTGCCTTACTTGAGCAACTCGATGGCGTCGATTTTAAGGCCAACTGCCCTCATGGGCGTCCGGTCATGCAACGTCTGCGTTTGCCCGAGATTGAACGCATGTTTCGTCGTTAATAGGTAATTCTGATGTCGCAAATCCCGCTTCTGGTGATCCAGGGCCCGACCGCTGCTGGTAAAACTGCCTGGGCGATCCGTCTGGCCAAGAGGTTTCCGCTTGAGATTATCTCAGCCGATTCTCGTCAGGTTTATCGACGCATGGATATCGGGACCGCCAAGGCGACACCTGCTGAGCGGGCGACGATTCCCCATCACATGCTCGATCTGATCGATCCGGACCAGAGTTACTCAGTTGCCGATTTTGTAAAAGAGGCCAGAATCATCGCCGCTGATATCTTTGCGCGTGGGAAATTGCCTTGTGTGGTTGGTGGAACCGGGCTCTATACCCGGGCCTTGATCGGTGGCCTGGCCGATCTACCCGAAGGGGATGAACCCCTGCGTCAAGAGTTGCGTCAGCGTGAACGACAACAGGGGGCTGGTACCCTCTACGCTGACTTACAACAACTTGATCCTGTCGCCGCACTGACCATGCACCCGAATAATCTGGTCAAAATCATCCGCGCCCTTGAAGTGTGCCGTCTAAGTGGTCGGAAAATGTCCGATCTGCAACAACAACACAGATTTGCCGATGATCATTTCAACTCACTGGCTCTAGCCGCGGGCTGGCCTCGTGAGGTCTTGAACCAGCGCATTGCAGATCGGGCTCGCATGATGCTTGCCGATGGTCTCATCGAAGAGACGCAAGGCCTGGTTGATGATTATGGTTACGGGTTGAAGAGTCTGCAGACCCTCGGTTATCGGGAGACCTTGCGTCTGCTTCGCGGCCAGCTGAACATTGAAGAGACCGCCACCCTGATTGCGACCCAAACAAGGCGCTATGCGAAGCGTCAGATGACCTGGTTTCGTAAGGATCCTGCCATTATTTGGGTTGATTCCTGTCACGAGTCTGATAGAGTATTGAAATTAATTGATGATTTAATTTAGCCGTAAAGCGACAAAGGAGAGGACGATGCCGAAATCCCCGTTCAATATTCAGGATCAATACCTGAATCAGGCCCGTAAAGAGCGTGTTAAAGTCACTGTCACCATGATGTCGGGTGACAAGTTTGAGGGTCATATCAAATCCTTCGACAGCTTCTGTGTGCTGGCCGAAAGTGACGGTGATATCCTCGTCTACAAGCATGCGATTGCCTCTATTACCTCTTCCGATGGAACATTCCGTCTGCATGGTGGTCGGGACTAACGTACGAAGCGCGAGAAAAGTTTGATGAAGCAGGGGTGTCAGAAAT
>JAKIUS010000350.1 GCA_021647445.1 Geopsychrobacter sp.
TTCAGCCGGGAGCGCCGCCGGTGCAATACCTGGGCAAAATGACGTTGATGGTGGTGTGGTCGGGGTCGTTCCGAACCTTTATTACGTGAATAACCCTGGCAACGGTTGGGCCTTCGGTCTCGGCGTTAATGCACCTTTCGGACTCGCAACCGATTACGGGAAAACCTGGTTGGGCCGATACCATGCGGTTGAGTCGGATGTGCGGACCATCAACATCAATCCGAGTGTCGCTTACCAGGTGACTGAGAAACTCAGCCTCGGCGCCGGGGTCAGCGCCCAGTATATTGATGTTACGCTTTCGAGTATGGTGAATGGTGGCTTGGCTGCGTTTTCTGCAACCAGTGGCGCCATTGGAACACCTAATTCAACCAGCGATGATATTTTTGTCGAGAACAAGGCCGATGATTGGTCTTATGGTTATAATTTAGGGGCCCTTTACCAGTTTAAAGAAGGCTGTCGTATCGGAATTTCTTATCGTTCAAAGATTAAACAGGAATTGGAAGGTACAACTAACACGACAGTACCAACATCTATTGCCGCGATAGGAGCTGGGTTTCCCGACCAAAATGTTAGTGGAACCATTGACCTGCCGGCATCGGCATCCTTGAGCGTCTATCATGAACTTAGTAGCAAACTAGCGTTACTGGGTGATGTAAGTTGGACCGATTGGAGTAGTTTTGAAAAATTGACCCTGAATTTTGCAGGGGCCGGTATTGGTGGAAAAAGCTCCACCACAACAGTTGAAAACTGGAATGATACCTGGCGTTTCTCAATTGGTGCCCTTTATCAGTTGACCGATGCCCTTAAGTTGCGTGGCGGTCTGGCTTTTGATCCCACCCCGATTCCGGACTCTGCACATCGCACCCCGCGTATTCCTGGCGAGGACCGTACTTGGGTCTCCTTGGGGGCTGGATACAAGTTTTCTGAGCGTATCTCTGGTGATCTGGCCTATGCGCATCTTTTTGTACCCGATAGTGACATCAATCAGAGTTTGGCCGATAATCCCAGCGCCGGTTCGCTGGTTGGCTCTACGGACAACTCGGTTGATATTGCCAGCGTTCAACTCGTGGTTAGTTTCTGATTTTTCTTAAAACTTAAGGGATTTATGACCGCCACCCTTTCTTAAGGGTGGCGGTTTTTCTGTTATGCTTCTCAAACGACAGTTCAAAACGGAGGTGTGTTATGGGTCTGCGGGGAAAAACCCTTTTTATTACCGGGGGCAGCCGGGGTATCGGTCTAGAAATTGCTTTGGCTGCTGCTCGTGAGAGTGCCAATATTGTCATCGCCGCGCGGAGCAACAGGCCGCATCCGAAACTTCCGGGCACCATCCATACGGCGGCAACCGCGATCGTCGCTGCCGGTGGGAAATGTCTGCCGTTGGTGATGGATGTTCGGGATGAAAAGCGCGTCGCGGAATGTGTTGCCGAAGCCGCCGCGCATTTTGGTGGGATCGACATCCTGGTCAATAACGCTAGTGCCATTTATTTAGCAGGTTCTCTCGATGTTCCGGCCAAGCGTTTTGACTTGATGCAGCAGGTTAATATGCGTGGAACTTTTATGGCCAGCCAGGCTTGTCTGCCCTATCTGCTGCAGGCCGAAAATCCCCACATTTTAACCCTGTCGCCGCCGATTAATCTGAATCCGAAATGGTTTGCGCGTCATACCGCTTATACGATCTCCAAGTACGCGATGAGCATGTGTGTGATGGGGCTTGCCGCTGAATTTGGTCCGCAAGGGGTCGCGGTGAATGCTTTGTGGCCGAAAACTGTGATCGAGACGGCTGCCCTGGCCATGCTTAAGGGGATGGTCGATGCGAAAAATTGTCGAAAACCCCTGATCGTCGCTGATGCTGCAGTCGCAATATTTAAACGTGAATCAAAAAATAATACCGGGAAGTTTTTTATTGATGAAGAGGTATTACGCGAGGAGGGGATAACAGATTTTGATGGATATGCGGTTCAAAAAGGCGAAGCGCTGCTCCCCGATCTTTTTCTGGAGTAATTGTTCAGCATTTTTGCAAAGCCCACTTGCTGCCTTTGTTGAGCAGGATCCTGAATAATCCCTAGAAAATAAATATTGGCCTGTTATAATGTGTGATTATTTGGAAGGTATAAATTCGAGAGGGAGCTTTTAATGGCCACTGATTTTCAAACAGTTGTTCGATCCATCGGTGATTTGCCGCCGATGCCAGCGGTAGCAACAAAGGTTTTGCGGATGCTGCAGAGCCCTGAAACCAACTTTTCACAATTAGGGGAAGCGATCTCTTCTGATCCTGCGGTTTCGGCGCGCTTGCTCAAGGTTGCGAACTCGGCTTTTTTTAGTCTTAAACGTCAGGTGAAAACCCTTGATCATGCGATTGCGATCGTTGGGGAACGAACGCTGCGTTCACTTGTTTTAGCCGCCAGCCTTGAAGGGATGAATAAATCCTATGGCTTGCTCGAAAAACTATTATGGGAAGATTCGATTGGTTGCGCTATCGGTGCCCGTTTTCTTGCCCGGCGATTTAATACCGCTGATCCTGAGGAAGCTTTCCTGGCTGGTCTGTTCAGGCATCTGGGCAAAATCATTATGAACTACAGTGACCCCGAAGGTTATCGGGCTTTAGCGGTGGCTGTTTATGGTGGTGAGGGCTCTTTTAATGACATTGAGGGACGCTTTTTCCCTTACGCCCATGCTGTGGTGGGGGCGGCGGTCTTAAATAAATGGAATTTTTCAGATGATTTGATTCAATGTACCCTGCATCACGAAGATCTGGCGATTGAGCGGGAAGGTAATGAGGTTCAGTTTCGCCTTGCTGCGACAGTCGCCTTGGCGGATATTATTTGTGCCCGTATCGGAATCGGTGCAGGAGAACCGGATGAGTCGTTGATTGTTGAAGATTCAAAGGCGGTAGAGGCCTTGGCCCTTGATAAGGGTCAGGTTGATGACTCAATTGAGGAGATTGAGGAGATCTTTAACGAAAACCGGGATAGCTTTTTGTCTTGATCTGCCTGAAAAATTTAATTTTCGTAAAAGAGAGGTGTTCTGCACCTCTCTTTTTTTGTACCATCGGTTTCGTTGTGACTTTTATGTAGTCTGCCTGCTGGTTTGGAAACGGAGTTTTTCCTTGAGTAAAGAGCGTCTTGATAAGTTGTTGGTCGATAAGGGCCTGGTGCAGTCTCGTGAACGGGCGCGGGCGTTGATCCTGGCTGGGCAGGTGGTTGTCGATGATCACCGGGTTGATAAGGCCGGAGCGCGGTTTGACTGTGATGTCGCGTTGCGTATCAAGGGCGGTGATAT
>JAKIUS010000351.1 GCA_021647445.1 Geopsychrobacter sp.
CGGGGCGACCATTGCCGGTCCCTTCCCGCTAATGCTGGTGGTCGGCGCCGGCGCAGCAGCACGAAACTCCATCGGCCTGGTACTGGTCGGTGGCATGGCGGTCGGCACCCTGTTTACCCTGTTCATCATTCCTTCGATCTATATGCTCATCGCCAAAGATCATCGCAAGGTCCGGCAGGTGGAAGAGACTGTCGGAGACTGAAGTCGTCGAAATCAACGCACCCCGAGGGTCGATTCCTCACAGAAAGCCATGAAGCGGCGCAGCAACCGGGTCTGATATTTTTCACGATGCAGTAGCAGATAAAAGTTGCGCTGAAGATCGATAAACGGCGTTTTTAGAGCGACCAGGGCACCACTTAAGCGGGCACGCCTGGTCGCCAGCAACGACAAGCAGCTGATACCGAGCCCCGCCTCCACCGCCTCCTTGATCGCTTCGGTATTCCCCAACTCCAGAGCAACCCTGAGACTGTCCAGTTTTCCGGCCAAAGCCGCTTCGAATATTTCGCGGGTGCCCGAGCCCTGTTCACGCAGAATCCAGCGCGCCTGGCACAGATCATCGGCAGTGACACTCTTTTGCTGGGCCAGGGGGTGTTCGGCCCCGACATGTATCGCCAGATCATCACGCCGCCAGGGGATAGTTTCGATGGTCGGCTGATGGCAGAGTCCCTCGATAAAGCCGATATCGATGTTGAAACGCAGCAGCTCCTGCACTATATGTTCAGTATTTCCCACATCCAGAGCGATGCGCGCATCGGCATAACTGGCCGTGAAATCACCAAAAATTCGCGGCATCAGGTAATTGCCGATAGTCGAACTGGCCCCGACTCTCAGTAGCCCAGTCAACCTGTCATTACGACCACTGAAAAATGTTTCGATCTCCGCCGCCTGAGCAAGCACCCCCACCGCCTTGGGAATCAGCGCCCGTCCCTGATCATTCATCACCAACCGTTTGCCACGCCGGTCAAAGAACTTCTCCCCCAATAGTCTTTCCAGTTCGGCCAGCGACATACTGACGGCCGACTGAGAGATGCGCAAGACCTCGGCGGCTCGCGTCACATTGCCCGTCTTTGCCACCGCAACAAACACCTCCAACTGCCTGAAGGTCATACTCATGGGCACTCCTTATCAATAAAACTGATAACACTAAGCAAAACTATATATTGGACTTAGTCTAATAGGAAGCATATTTGTAATCTATTCAGTCTCTTTCGAGATAGGTTCGGCACAAGACGCCAAAGGAAAAGGAAACAGATGAACGCAATCCGCTGTAAAAAAATTCTATTTCTAATGCTGCTCAGCGCCTGCGCGCTGCCGTTTGTCGGCACAGCGCCGGCTTTGATCGCTGGAATCATCTTCAGCCTGCTGCTTAAAAATCCCTGGCCACAAAAATCTGCGGACTTCAGTCACAAGTTGCTGCAGCTCTCCGTCGTCGGCCTCGGTTTTGGGCTGAGCCTGGGGCAGGTATGGATGGTCGGGAAAAACTCGATCCGTTATACAATTATCGGCATCTGCCTGACCCTGCTGGTCGGTCTGTTCTTGGGCCGCCTGTTCAAGACCGAAAACAAAACCTCAACCCTGATCGCCTTCGGCACAGCGATCTGTGGCGGCAGCGCCATCGCCGCCATGTCACCGGTGATCAAGGCCAAAGATGATGAAGCGGCCCTCGCCCTGGCCACCGTATTTACCCTTAATTCCGTCGCTCTGCTGGCCTTCCCCTTCTTCGGCCATCTTCTCCATCTCAGTCAACAGCAGTTCGGCATCTGGGCGGGACTCGCCATCCACGACACCAGCAGTGTGGTCGGAGCAGCTGCCGCCTACGGCCCCACAGCCCTGGCCATCGGCACCACGGTCAAACTGACCCGCGCTATCTGGATTGTGCCCTTTGTCATGGGGGCGGCCTGGTTGAGCAAATCCGAGGAAAAAGTCCGGGTTCCGTTATTTATTCTCGGTTTTATAGGGGCCGCGACACTGCGCAGCCTGCTTCCGCAATTTGCACCGGTTTGGACCGGGCTGGCGGCTGTCGCCAAACAGGCGTTGGTCGTCACCCTGTTTCTCATCGGCGCCGGACTGACAAAAGAGATCCTGAAGAATGTCGGCATCCGCCCCCTGGCTCAAGGAATCAGCCTGTGGTTGCTGACCAGCAGTCTGACCCTGATGGCGATTCTTAAGGGGCTGATCAGCTGACCCCTATCCCGGCATATTAGGAATCGACGTCTTCTCGCCCTTATGATTGCGCAGATAGTAACTCTGTTCATCCTTGCCGGTAATGTAATAGTCGGGCATCAGCGGAATTTTCCCGATGTTGGTGGCGATAACATACATCGGCTGGGCAAGTCCGGTGGTGTGACCGCGTAAGGCATCGCGGATCAGTTCAGCACCCTTTTCTACCGGAGTTCTAAAATGGTCGATACCGGGGGCAGGTTCACAGTAGAAGACATAGTAGGGCTTGATCCGCACACGCAGTAATTTCTGGTGCAGCTCACGGAACGTCTCGACATCATCGTTGATCCCTTTAAGCAGCACTGCCTGGTTGCCCACATTCACACCACAGGACAACAGATCAAAAACGGCCTTGGCGGTTTCTTCTGTAATTTCCTGCTCAACGGTTTCCATGTCGTCAATTGAGACCTGGTCAAATCCTTCCAGCGGGGGGCCAAAACCGTCCAGATAGTCCAGGTTTCCAGCTGCGGCAATGGTTGCCAGCGTTCTTCCATGAAACGCGCCGGAAAAGGTGATGAACCGGTATTTTTCTGGATGACTTTGAGCAGCATGATATTTTCGTGCTGTTTTCAGGCAGGCCTCAACAGCTTCGGCACCTGAATTGGCGAAGAAGACCATATCGGCAAAACTGTTATCGCACAGAAGTCGGGCCAGTTCTTCTTGTGCCGGGATCGGATGAAGGTTTGGGACATGCAGAGCTTTTCTGATTGTTCACGCAGAGCCTTGACAAGTCTGGGATGTGCATGTCCCAGCGAATTAACGGCAACACCTGAAGAACAGTCGAGAAATCGCGTGCCTTCCGCCGTCATGAGAAAGCTCCCTTCCCCACGGGTGAACGTGCAGGATGAGCGTACATATGTAGGAAAGAGTGTGTCTTTAGATTCCATATCATCCACCAGTTGTTTCTAATGTTACTGCGTATTCGGGGGCGTTTCCATCATCTAAAGAAAGCCGTTGCGTGCAGACTTTATAAGTATAAATCATGATGCTTTCAGCCCTCACGCCAAAGACCAGGCACAAGAAGAACAAGAAGACATTTTTGA
>JAKIUS010000352.1 GCA_021647445.1 Geopsychrobacter sp.
ATGGCCATAGACAAAAGGGTAGGGTGTAAGACAGAACCTGCGCTCAAGATAGGCATTTCGCATCGCGGCCAACACCGGATCTTCAAGATAGAAATCACAGTGACGATTGTAGATCAGATCCACCTGCATGCCAGCCAGACGAACCCCTTGGTCATCGATCTCAAGTTCGGAGGGGTCGGCGATCTTGACCTTAAGTCCTTCGGCCGTTAGCCAGTCGACGAAGCATTTCATTTCAGGATAGAGGGCCTGCTGCAACGGCTTTTCGTCGAGGATGACGATACTCTGTAGTGGACGTTGACCTGCGTTAAAATCCAGCCATTCGCGCAGGAACATCCTGCGCAGGCGTCTGCGTAGCGACGGAGTAAGATTGGGTCCATCCTGACAGGCGCGCAGGGACAGGGCAGAACCTCCAGCATTGGTATTAACCTCGATCAAACGCGGGCCAGCGCTGGTGAGATGAAAGTCATAGCCCATCATAACCCCGGCATTGCCAGGGACAAAACGCGCGGATTCAGGCAGGTCACCAGCGACGAATTGCCGATATGCGGGGTTCTGCAGCAGCTTGGCGCTTAAACGTACCAGGCCCATCATTTGTTGTAGGTCCCCCTTGGCCAGAGGCACCCGCAGGGAACTGATTGGCAGTCTCTGCATGACTTAAAACGAATTTATGCGGCGGATAAACGCCTTAAGCAGGCCGTAGCTACGACGATTAAACTCCATGGTCAACCGTGGCAACTGACTTAAATCGGGTTGATCCGCCTCTTCAGGCAGGGCGCTGGTCAGTTGCAGACTGCCGCCGGGATTAATAATCTCACTGAATTCATCACGCAGTACCTTCAGATGTTCGGAATCGAGAGGCCGATTGAGACGGATGACCAGCTTGTTCTTGACGAAACGCATACTGTGATAATTCCGGTAGAAATCATCGATCAGCGCCACCGCCTCAGCCGGATCACTGGTGATGGTGAATAGGCTGAAATCCTCGCCACTGATCAGACCACGCTTGAGCAGGGGGTCACGAACAAAGTCTAAAAACTTGTCCCAGTAGCCACCATCTTCATCATCAATCATAATCAACGGGATCGGAGGATTCTTGCCGGTCTGGATCAGGGTCATAACCTCCATCCCTTCGTCCAGGGTGCCAAACCCGCCGGGGAAGAGTACCACCGCATCGGCCTCCTTTAAAAAGGCCACCTTACGATTGAAAAAATATTTATAATTGATGACCTTGTCATCCCCCTTCATCACCGGATTCATATTCTGCTCGAAGGGCAGATCGATATTCACCGCGAAGGAGTTATCGACCCCGGCACCCTCGTTACCCGCCAGCATTATACCGGGACCGCCGCCGGTAATAACCATGTAGTTTCGCTCGGCGAGCATGCGCGTGAAGGTTACACACTTCTGATAGATTGGCTCTTCCGAAGAAGTTCGCGCGCTGCCGAAAACACTGACCTTACGCCGACCACGATAGGGCGCAAAGACCTTATTGGTGAAGCGCATCTCTTTCATGGTGGTACGCATAAATTTCTGATCAGCCAGATAATCGTTCTCTTGTCCTGATTTTAATGCGCCGAGGATCATCTGACGGATCATTTCTGGATGATAAACCCCAACGCGAGCCATCAACTCATCTATCAAACGGTCGATTTCACCATTACAGCGTTCAAAGTGTAAGTCCATCAATCGTCTCCAGAATAAAGTTAGCAGGCGGCATCAATCCGCAACAGATAAGGTCGGACGGAAAGCCCATAGCAGGTTGCTTGAAACTCAAACAGCGCCGCTAAGGGTGCGGCGCTGCCGATATAAAGTGGCCGAAGAAGCTCGTAAGCCGGGTCCTGTCCCCTGTAGCAGTTACCCGCGAACAGGGTGACGATCATTCATCTAGGGCTGCCGTTGCCGACAGCCTCAAGCAACCAACCCGGGAATTTCGGGCGGACCGCCCTCAAACATTCCCCTATTCGGTCTTGCTCCGGATGGGGTTTACCTGGCCTCCGACGTCACCGCCGAAGCCGGTGAGCTCTTACCTCACCCTTTCACCCTTACCGCACACAGATAACTGTGCGCGGCGGTCTTCTCTCTGTGGCACTAGCCCTAGGGTTGCCCCCGGTCCCTGTTAAGGACCATCCTGTCCTGTGGAGCCCGGACTTTCCTCCCGTCAACCCTTACAATTGACCGGCGATCGTCTGTTCTTCTTCGACCACTATGTTCCTTTAGTTGTCACACTTAAATAGCAGTTTCAAGCTTGTTCAATATAGAGCAAACGATTGCAATGGGGACAACTCTGCAGTTCAGTACCGCGTTGCAGGCGGTTATACTGCTGCGGGGGCAGTTGCATGTTGCAGCCCAGACAAGCCCCTTCGACCACACGAGCCACAGCCAGACCACCGCGGCGTGAAAAAATTCGTTGATATTTGCTGAGTAGTGAGTTTGGCAGATCCTTGGCCAGGCTGTCACGGGTCGCTCGGCGTGCCTTGCACGTCTTTTCACTTGCAGCAAAAATCTTATTAACCTCGGCCTTGCGCGCATCACTCTTCTCAGTGATCGCTGCTAGTTTGGTCTGTTTCTCATCAAAATCGGCCTGCAGTTCACTGATCGCCTTATCCTTCTCTGCGATCTTGGTCTGGGTCTCGATACTCGCCTTCTTGGCCATATCGATCTCTTTTAAGACCGCAACGTATTCTTTCTGTGTCTGGATTTCTGGCAGACGACCCTCAACCTTTTCAATCTGGTCCTTCTCGGCCAACAACTCCTGCTGGAACTGGGACTCTTCCTTCTTTAAGGCCTCAAGCTGAGTACTCAATTCATCAGCCATCTGTTGAATTTTTTCTCTCTCTTCGCCTATCTCCTGAAGTTCTTCTTCATAGCGCGTCCGTTCCGTCACGATCAAGACGAGTTCCTGATCGACTTCCTGCAATTCCCTGAGAAGGTTCATCTTTTCGTGCACATCTTCCTCCGTCTGTTGCTAACGTTAAGTCTGCCGGTATCTCAGAACCAAATAAATGGATCCTCTTCACCGCTCATTTCTATAAATTCAAGCGACCACTGCCGCTCCTCGGCCTCGCGACTGAGTCGTTGACTCATCTGTTTCACCATTAAGATTTCGGTACCGAAATGTCCAGCATCGATCAGAGTTAAGCCTTCGGCTCTGGCCCGCTGCGCCTCATGATACTTGATATCGCCGGTCAGCAGGCAATCAGCCCCCTGGCGGAGTGCATCAGAGATCAAAGAGGCTCCACTACCCCCGCAGACCGCAA